>CAMPAT010000077.1 GCA_946633275.1 uncultured Clostridia bacterium | reverse complement strand
TTA
Source organism: uncultured Clostridia bacterium (assembly GCA_946633275.1). GTDB lineage: Bacteria > Bacillota > Clostridia > Oscillospirales > Acutalibacteraceae > Eubacterium_R. The sequence continues at coordinate 5,040 of CAMPAT010000077.1, read as the reverse complement.
TTTGCTTGCAGCCTTAACGATAACTGAAAAGTCCTCAGCCTTAAGAGATGCGCCGCCGATAAGTCCGCCGTCAACATTCTCTTTTGCAACAAGCTCGTCAGCGTTCTTCGCATTCATAGAACCGCCGTACTGAACAACAAATGCGTCAGCAGCTTCCTTGCCGTAAAGCTCGCAGATTACCTGGCGGATATAGCCGTTAACCTCGTCAGCCTGGTCAGCAGTAGCAGTCTTGCCTGTGCCGATAGCCCAAACAGGCTCGTATGCGATGATAACGTTCTTAAGTTCTTCTTCGCTTACTCCCTGGAGTGCAACCTTAGTCTGCTTGCCTACGATTTCAAATGTAACGCCCTGCTCTCTCTCTTCAAGAACCTCGCCTACGCAGAGAATAACGGTAAGTCCGTTGTCAAGTGCAGCGCGAACTCGCTTGTTTACAGTCTCGTCAGTCTCGCCGAAATACTGGCGTCTTTCGCTGTGACCGATGATAACGTAAGGAACGCCCATAGCTTTGAGCATAGGTGCGGAAACCTCGCCTGTGAACGCGCCCTTTTCTGCCCAATGGCAGTTCTCAGCGCCGATTTTGATGTTTGAGCCTTCTGCTGCTTCGAGCGCTGCCTGAAGGTCAACAAACGGTGCGCAGATTACTACGTCGCAGTCTGCGTCTGCAACAAGCGGTTTCATTTCGTTGATGAGTGCAGTAGTCTCAGCAGGAGTATTGTTCATTTTCCAGTTACCTGCGATAACTGCTTTTCTGAGTTTTTTGTTCATAGTGTACCTCTTTATTATATTATTTAGGTGTGGACGAAGTCCACCCAATACCTTGAGACTTGAGACTTGCAGCCGAAGGCTGCCCCTTTGGTCTGCGAAGCGCAGCGAGCTTATTTATCGTTAAGTGCCATAATGCCCGGAAGCTCCTTGCCCTCGAGGAATTCAAGAGAAGCGCCGCCGCCTGTTGAGATATGGCTCATCTTGTCGGCAAAGCCGAGCTTTGTAACTGCAGCAACGCTGTCGCCGCCGCCGATGATTGAGATAGCGCCGCTTTCTGCAACTGCGTTAGCAACTGCAACCGTACCTGCCTCAAAGTTCTTCCATTCGGAAACGCCCATAGGACCGTTCCAGATTACTGTACCTGCGCCTTTGATAGCGTCAGTAAAGAGCTTCTGCGTAGCAGGGCCGATGTCAAGACCCATCCAGCCGTCCGGAATTTCGTCAGAATTAACTACCATAGCCTCGGTATTTTCGCTGTATTCTTTGCCGACTTTGTTGTCGATAGGAATAAGGAAGTTAACGCCCTTAGCCTTAGCGTCCTTCATCATCTGACCTGCTTTTTCAACCCAGTCAGCTTCAAGAAGCGAAGTGCCGATTGAGTGACCGAGGTATTTCATAAATGTGTATGCCATACCGCCGCCGATGATGATTGTATCGCATTTTTCAATCAGGTTTGCGATAACGCCGATTTTGTCCGAAACCTTTGCGCCGCCGAGAATAGCAACGAGCGGTCTCTTCGGGTTAGCGAGTGCGCCGCCCATAAAGTCAATTTCTTTCTGGATAAGATATCCGCAAACTGCAGGCAGGAATGAAGCAACGCCTGTTGTTGAGCAGTGAGCTCTGTGAGCTGTGCCGAATGCGTCGTTTACGAAAATGTCTGCGAGTGAAGCGAGCTCACGAGAGAAATTCTCTGTGTTATTAGTTTCTTCCTGGCGGAAACGAACGTTTTCGAGAAGCATAACTTCGCCGTCTGCAAGCTCGTTTGCCATAGCTCTTGCGTTTGCGCCGACAACTTCCTTGTCCTTAGCGAGCTTCACCTCTTTGCCGAGGTACTCAGACAGTCTCTCTGCAACGGGAGCAAGGCTGAATTCTTCCTTGTACTGTCCCTTAGGTCTGCCGAGATGTGAGCAGAGAATAACCTTTGCGCCGTGCTCCATTAAGTACTTAATAGTAGGCAGAGCCGCAACAATTCTCTTATCATTAGTAATAATTTTGCCGTTGAGCGGAACATTGAAGTCGCAGCGAACTAAACATTTTTTTCCCTGAACATCAATATCTTCAATACTCTTTTTGTTTAAAGCGTCCATTGAAAAACTCTCCTTATGATTGATTATAATTTAACAAATCTATTATATAATAGATTTAGTCAATATGCAATAGTTTTTTTGAATTAAAAAAAGAGCCCTCAGGCTCTTTTTAATCAAGTGCGTCTTGTACTGCGTCACCGGCTTTGTCGACTGCACCGCCGACGCCGTCCGCAGCTTTGTCTGCGCCTTCGCCGATGTCGTCTCCGACCTTGTCGGCTCTGTCCTTGACTTCTTCGCCTGCCCGGCTCGCATCGTCAGCCATAGTGTCATTGTTGTCGGTTGTCGTTTCTGTTGTTGTGTCTGTCGTAGTTGCTGTAACAGTCGTCGTTTCGGTTGTTGATGAAATGTTGCCTCTGTCGCCGTTGCAAGCTGTGAAAACAGCTCCGATAACAGCTATTGCAGCAAGTACTAATAATGCTTTTTTCATAATTATTTCCTTCCTTTTAAGTCTTAATAAGCGCAGTTACTTTACAAGTGTTCCGCCGTCAGTATAGAGCAGGAGCATTATATCTTCCTCTGCGCCGGTTTTTGAATTTATATAAACGAGAATGTCTTCGCCCGTGTCTTTGCCCGTGCAGCTGAATTCCCAGCATTGCACCTCTTTACCGTTTTCTTTGGGGATTACGCACTGCTTTACGGCGTTTACCGTCAGATACGGCGACAGCCTTTTCTGTGCCTGCGCCGCAGTAAGTCTCGGCGAAAACTTGCTTCTCGGGATATGATTTGTGAGATAAGTTGCGCTGTCAAGAGCTGTGATTTTGCCGCTGTCAAGCGCGACGGAAACCTTGATTAAATCGGGGTAGCAGTACATTGCGCCCTCGGTGTATGCAAAGTTGATTGTGCAGACGTTATTCTTCGTTGAGTAGTAGCTCTCTTTCATATTGTCAAAGCCGAGCTCTTTGAGATATCTTACAGCGAGGTTTTTTGCGTTTTCTTCGGTTATTGAAGAATTTGTTACTGCGCCCGAATAGAGAATGGATTTTACATATCCTCCTTGTTTTGTTACAGATATTGTGTATCGTCCGCACCTGAAGGTGTAAGAGGGGAGAAGCGACTTGTCGTCTGTGCTGAAAATAACGCGCCTGCTGTTGACCCCGAGCGCCTTTGCCGCAATGTCGCGGCATTCATCCTGAGTCCTTACTTCGCTGCTCGTAACGAGCTTCGACTTTTTGTTCAGTACAACGTCCGAGAACGGTCCGTCGTAGAGCAGAGTGGGGTAGCTTTCAAAAGTTTTTGCGCCGTTTGAAAAGCCTGTGTCGAGCAGCTTTGCTGAAATAGCCTCTCCGTTTTTCACCGCGCCGTCGGTAATTTTTGCGCCCGATTGCGAAATGCTGACCATCCTGTTTGCGCTGTCAGAAAACTTTTCAGCGTAAGACAATAGCGTGTAAAGATTTTTGTGCTGCTTTTCGTCGATGGTTTTTCCGCTCTCAAGCTCGCTCGTGATATACTGCGCGTAGTCGCCTGCCTGGCTTAAAAATTTGTACACGTTGCCGAGCTCCATCTGCGAAACGGGTAGTCTGCTGACAGCGTTTTTCGCCGTCTGACATTGTGCAAAAAGGTCGCGGCTCAGCGTATAAAGCTCCTGCGATGAGTTCGAGTAAAGCGTTTTTGTGAGGTCTGTGTTAACCGCTTCAAGACAGCCGGACAGCTCTCCGAGCGACTGCTGATAAGACGCTTCAAGCTGAGTCTTGTAGCTGCGCATATTGCTCGTCGTGATGATTGCAAACGCAGTCAGCACCGCGAAAATCGCGATTATGAATGATATGATTCTGATATAGCTTCTTCGTGTAAGCTCCATAAAAAAATCCCCCTGTTCACATCTATTGTGCACAGGGAGATGAAAAATATTCATTTTTTGAATTTTGAATTTATGAATTCGCCTTCGCCACAATCATATTAATAGTGAGGCGGCAAATCTTAAATTCATACCGGCACTACTGAGCTAATTCGAAAAACCACCTTGTTTCTTCAAGAAAAAGATAAGTTTTCTTGCCTTTGATATAGCAGGTGTAGCGTATTCCTGCGCCGCCTGATTTGAGCGAAGCAGCAGGGCGTATGTCGACAATTCGGTCAATCTCGTACTCTACTCCGTCGTATGTCATCGACAGAGGAAAAATGTTGCCTTCTAAGTCGAACTGCGCTTTAACCTCGGTGTAGTGCTTGTTGGGATTGTTATATTCCGTATTTGTAAATTTAATCATTATTATAATACCTTGGAAAGGAAGTCAATAAGTCTTGCGTCTTTCGGGTGCTCGAAGATTTCTTCCGGAGTTCCGACCTCGAGGATTTTGCCGCTGTCCATAAACACTATGCGCGTCGCTACTTCGCGCGCAAATCCCATCTCGTGAGTTACGACAACCATCGTCATACCTTCTTCAGCGAGGCTCTTCATTACCTGGAGAACTTCGCCTACCATTTCGGGGTCGAGTGCAGACGTCGGCTCGTCAAAGAGCATTACCTCAGGCTCCATACAGAGAGCGCGCACAATCGCAACACGCTGCTTCTGTCCGCCGGAAAGCTGACTCGGATATGAGTCTGCTCTGTCTGCGAGTCCTACTCTTTCGAGCAGCTCGTGCGCCTTTGCCTCCGCTTCCTCTTTCGATTTACCGAGGAGCTTCATCGGCGCGATAGTAAGATTTTTCAGCACAGTCATATGCGGGAAGAGGTTGAAGTGCTGGAACACCATTCCCATTTTCTGACGGTGCTTGTTGATATTGAGCTTCGGGTTAGTAAGGTCCTCTCCGTCAAATATTATGCTGCCGCCTGTCGGAATTTCAAGCAGGTTGAGAGAACGCAGAACAGTCGATTTTCCCGAACCTGAAGGGCCGATGATAACTACAACCTCGCCCTTGTCAATTTCGAGATTAATGCCGTCGAGCGCCTTGACGCTGCCGTCGAGGTAATGCTTTTTAAGACCTTTAACGTCGATTAAAATATTATCGTTCACTCTTGCGCAGCCTCCTTTCGA
>CAMPAT010000076.1 GCA_946633275.1 uncultured Clostridia bacterium | reverse complement strand
CTTGCGCGGATTGATTTTTTGTCCGATTTCGGCAACGTGGCCGTTAACGCGCACCTTGCCAGCCTTAATCAGTTCCTCACTTTTACGGCGAGAGGCAATTCCCTGCTCCGCCATAAATTTCTGAAGTCTTACTTCGTTATTTGCCATAATGATATACCTTCCGTAGCTATTATATCTGTCGTAGTAATCAGTTCTCCGCCGATATAAACCTCCGCTCTGCCGAGCACCTGCCCTTTTGTAACAGGCGCATAAACGAAGGGATAATAATACTCTCTTACATTAACGCCGCCGAGCGCAAAACATGAATACGAATACTTTGCCGAAATCAAATCCTTGCCTGCGCCGACTGCGTTAATTTTTACAGTCTGACTTGCGTTTATACATTTATAACACTTTTTCGCACGAGATACAAGTCTTTTATGGTCGTTCCAATCGTCAGGGGCAGAAAGAGTTACCGTCACAATAACGCTTCCGCCGTATTTATATGCAGTTATCAGGCACCTTCCTGCTTTTTTAGTATAGCCCGTCTTAATTCCGATAAAGCTTTTATCGGCTGAAAGAAGCTTGTTATGATTGTAAACCGTCTGCGTCTTGCCGCTTATTGTTATTTCAGCCGCTGTAAGACAGGCAATATTCATAAGCTCGCTGTTCCTGACAGCTTCGCACGCAAGAAGAGCCATATCGTGCGCCGTAGATGAATGGCCGCCCTTGTCAAGACCCGAAGGGGTGACGAACTTAGTACTGAGCATTCCGATTTCCACAGCGCGAAGATTCATCTCATCTACAAAAGCCTTAACGCTCCCGGAAAGAAATACGGCGATTGAATTAGCCGCATCGTTACCGGAAGCAAGCATAGCCCCCTTAACCAAATCCGAAAGAGTAATCGTATCTCCGGCTTTGAGATAAATCATAGAGCCTTCCGTGCCCCACAGCATTTCCTCAGTAATACACACGAGGTCGTTCAACCTGCCGCTCTCGCAAGCAAGAAGACACGTCATAAGCTTTGTAGTCGACGCCATAGGTCTTGTCTTAGCGCTGTTCTTATCAAAAAGCACTTTGCCCGAATAAGCGTCAATGACTATTGCTGACTCGGCGCTGATTTCATCGCCGGCATATGCGAAGCAAGGTATAATTAAAACAGCAATAAAAACCGATAAAAATCTTTTAAACAAAATAATCACCTGCTAAATAATATGCAGGTGATTATGATATATTATTCTGCTGTTTCTTCTTTCTCTTCGCCCTTCTTAGCGTCAAGAAGCTCGGTGAGCTTATCAAGAAGCTCAGGTATCATAGCGATTGCACGGTCTGCAGACGAAGTGTAATTATTAATCTGCATCATTCTGCACTTACCGTTCTGAATAACGATAAAAGCAACGGGAGTAATAGAAATTCCGCCGCCGCCAGCGCCGCCGAACAGCTCTTTATTCTGCTTTGACGGAAGGTCCGTACCGCCGGAAGTAAAGCCGTAAGAAACCTTTGAAACAGGGATAAGGGTAGTGTCGCCCGTTACCATCGGCTCGCCGATGATAGTAGAAACGTCTACCATCTCGCGCATTTTTTCAAGTGTGCTTTCCATTATTCTGTTTACCGGTGTCTCTTTCATATCAATCTCTCCTTATAGATGTTATTTAGATTTTTTATTCTTAATAAGATTTACCAGAAATACTCTGCCTGCGCGAAGTGCAATCTTCAGCAGAAGCGCAATATTAAGTCCTGCGATGAGCTGGAATTCATATTCGCTGCGCGGAGCGATGAAATCAGCCGTAATGTAATCGTCGTACATATCGACTTTCATCTGATTTAAAATAATACCCTTGAGCGGATAATAGTGGCTCGCAAGGGAGCCGTATTTCTCGCCGATATCGGCAGCGTCGCCGCCGCCAATAATCATTTTAACATAAAGCGAGTAAATATGCAAACCTTTAATTAAAGTTGTTACTGCAGAATTGACTGTTTCAAGCAAATTTGTAACTAACTCGAGCATTCCGACGACGCCTTCTTCATTCCAGATTTTCTGAATAAAGTTAGGTTTCGCAGGCGTTTCAGGCTCAGCAGGAGCTTCTTCCTCCTCTTGAGCGAGCTGAGAGACAATCTGTTGAATTTCCTCGTCTGAAAGGTGGTGTTCCCCGTCAGGAGGAGGTATTTCAATCTGCTCCTTGTTTTCCGGAGGCTGAAGCTCTGCTATCATCGTAGGTCCGTCTTCGCCTTCAATCAGAGTTGTTACGTCAGGCTTGTCAGCCTCCTGTTCAGATTTTCCGCTGACCTCGTTCGCCGCTTCCTCGGCAGCTTTTTCGGGAAAGAGGATGAAATTAAGAAGCTTTGACAGCTCAATATCCTTTTCAATCCAGAGGACTCTTATTCTCGTCGTCCAGCCGTCGTCGAAGATTATTGTAAATTCAGCCGACAGCGACAGAATAATTCCTATCAGCACAATGAGTACTGCAAGTATTATCAAAAATACCTTCATTATTCCTCCCCTGCTTCCTCGTTCGACGTAAGGATTTTCTCTTTCTCCTCGTCATTCTGTTCGTCAAACAGCGAGGTCTGAGAGCCGTCCTTAGAAATTTTCTCTATTTCTTCTGTCTTAGGCAGGTCCGGCAAATCGTCAAGAGAATTGAGCGAAAAGCAACGGAGAAATCTGTCGGTAGTGCCGTAAATCAACGGTCTGCCCGGCAAATCAAGCCTGCCCTTTTCTTCAATAAGACCTTTCTGTACGAGCGATGAAACGGGACCTGAACAGTCAACGCCGCGCACCTGCTCGATAAAAGCTCGCGTAACAGTCTTATTATACGCAACAATCGCAAGAACTTCAAACGCAGCGTTTGAAAGCGGCGTATTCTTCTTAATTTCAAGCAATTTGCGCACTTCTTCTGAATAAGACTCGCGCGTGCAAAGCTGATACTTGTTTTCGACCTTAATAAGCATTAGACCCGACTCGCGCTCATCATACATAGCGGCGAGATATCCGAGCATTCTGTTTACAGTTTCAAGGTCTATATCCAGCACCTCTGCGAGCTTACTTCCCTCAACGGGGTCGCCTGCCGCAAAGAGCATTGCTTCAAGCTTTGATATGTAATCATCTGTTTTATTATTCAACTGCTTCTACCTCTGCTTCGTTAAGTTCATTTACAATCTGCACCGACGGATTCTGCATTGAGCCGTCGATGGTAATTCGCTTCGTCTTTGCAAGTTCAAGCACCGCGAGGAAAGTTGCGACAAGGTCGCTCTTGCTCTGCGCGCCATCAAACAGCGACATAAACTCTACCTTTTTGCCGCTCCAGAGCTTACGCATAACCGTACGCACCTTTGAAGCAACGTTAACAAACTTGCGCGCTACAATTACCTTGAAGCTGTCCATCGGCGGCGGAAGCCTGCGCTGCGCTTTACCGGCGGCGCTGATATACGCGTTAAGCAGCTCTTCGCCCTCATGGAAACGTTCATAGCCATAATTAACCATTCCGCCCTGTGGCTCGCGTACATAACGGTTAAAGCCGTCAGTCTGCTTGGAGAGCTTCTCCGCCATAAGCTTACAGTCACGGTATTCGATAAGCTCGCCCGTAAGCTCACGTTTCAGCTCCTCTGCCTCCTCGTGGCGAGGAAGGAGGGAAACTGTTTTGATATAAATCAGTCTTGCCGCCATTTCGAGGAAATCGCCTGCAACATCGAAGTCGGCTTCCTCCATCTGACGAACGTAATCGAGATACTGATTTACGAGCTCAACTATAGGGATATCGTTAATATTCAGTTTATGCTTACTGATGAGGTGAAGGAGGAGGTCCATCGGGCCCTCAAACACCTCTAACTTGTAGGTTAAATTTTCCATATTATTATCCGAAAATAAGAGTTGGTAAGAACAGCACGAGTTTCATCAAGAAGCTTTCAAGAAACAAGAGCGGTTTGTTAAGTATATTTGTAAACAGCAAAACGAGAACAAGAATCATTGCGTATCGTTCATACTGCATATATTTCCAGTAAAGCTTGTCAGGCAGAATACCTGCAAGAATTTTAGAGCCGTCAAGCGGCGGTATCGGAAGCAGGTTAAATACTGCAAGAGCAATATTGATATACGCCGCAAAATAGAAGAAAAATGAAATAATTTCAAGTACAGAAGAGTCTGTAACCATAAACGCCTTGTCAGTCGCGGAATACAAAAATCCGAATATAAACGACATCAGAATATTGGAAGCAGGACCTGCAAGCGCAACGAGCGCGCCGTCGCGCTTCGGGTTACGGAGTCTGCCGAAATTAACGGGAACCGGCTTTGCATAACCGAAGCCGAAGACAAGAATCATAAGCATTCCTATCGGGTCAATGTGCTTAATCGGGTTAAACGTAAGTCTGCCGTCGCGTTTTGCCGTATCGTCTCCGAGCTTATACGCGGCGAATGCGTGCGAAAGCTCATGGACGGGCGAGCACACAAACACTACGAAACAGCCTGAAAGAATAAATATTATCGCGCCGAGCGTATCGCCGCTTCTGATAAGAGAAATAAGTGAAAACATAAATGCTCCTGTTACTTAGCGAATTGCTATCACAATTCTGTCGTTATTATAAATATCCTTGATAACCTCTGTTTTTGAAAGCTCCGTCAGAACCTTTGGAACATCGTCCCCCTGCTCGTTACCTATTTCAAGGAGGAGCGTTCCGCCATTTTTAAGATTATCGCGGGCAATGTTGTTAATTGCTCTGTAAAAAACGAGTCCGTCGTCTCCGCCGTCGAGCGCCATTTTCGGCTCAAACTGAACTTCACTCTGCAAGGAGTCAAGCTCAGAGGATTTTATATACGGTGGATTTGAAACGATTATATCTGCTGTCGGAAGCTTGAGCGGCTCTGTAATATCGCCGAGAATTACGCGCGCGTTCTGAACGCCCTTCGCGTTCTTCATCAAGTAAGATATTGCCTGCTTGCTTTTTTCTACGCAATAAACAGTCGCTTCGGGCACGGCTTTCGCAATACTTATGCCTATACATCCGCTGCCTGAGCAAAGGTCGTATATCACGGGCGATGAATGCTCCTTTGCCGTTTTAATTGCAAGTTCGACAAGCTCTTCGG
>CAMPAT010000075.1 GCA_946633275.1 uncultured Clostridia bacterium | reverse complement strand
GGCTCACGCTGCAGCGTACGTTATTGCTGCGCTGCGTATCGCGTGGTACAAGATTTATTATCCTATTCAGTTTTACTCAGCATATTTCACCGTTCGCGGCGGCGCGATTGACGCAGTAGCTGCAGTTCAGGGAAAGGCGGCTGTTAAAGCTAAGATGGAAGAGTATAAGAATAAGAAGAACCACGGCATAGACGTCACTCAGAAGGAAGAGGATACATATGTTGTCAATCAGATTGTCATTGAAATGCTTGCCCGCGGTTATGAGTTCCTGCCCGTTGATTTGTATAAATCCGACTGGCGCGTGTATAAGATTGAAGATGGCAAAATCAGACTTCCGTTTTCAGCGATTGACGGTATCGGCGAAAAGGCTGCGATTTCAATTGCTGAAGCGGTTGAGCGCAACCCGGAAGGCTTCATAGCCTCCGACGATTTGGCAAACGAGCCGGGAGTCGGCAAATCGGTAGTAGACGCGCTTCGCAGCGCAGGCGCTCTCGGCGACCTGCCTGAGTCAAAGCAGATTTCTCTGTTTGGCTTCTAAATTATATATAAAATAATTATTGACAATATCACTTTATTGTGTTAGCATATTAGCGCACTAAAGTGAAAAGAGTGAAAATTATGAAGAAATATTCAAAAATAACGCCTGAAGGCAGCCGCGATTATCTCTTTGAAGAATGCGACGACAGACGCAAGGTTGAGCGCGAGCTCTCTGACATTTTTAAGGAGAACGGATACCGCAAGGTTATTACACCTTCGATAGAATTCTTCGATGTGTTTGAGAGCGATAACACAGGTATTTCGCCTGACGAGATGTTCAAGCTTACGGACTCAAAGGGCAGAACGACCGTTCTTCGCCCTGATAATACTATGCCGATTGCGCGTATGGTTGCGACACGTCTCAGCGGTGAAAATCTCCCTGTCCGCCTTTACTATAACCAGAACGTCTTTGTGCGTGGACGGGATTTGTACGGCGTTCCTAATGAAATTGCGCAGAGCGGCGTTGAGCTTATCGGCGACGGCTCAATGCAGGCTGACGTCGAGGTTATTGCTATGGCGGCTAACTGCCTCAGTAGGTGCGACCTCAATTCGTATAAAATTGAAATCGGCAACGCCGCATTTTTCAATTCAATTCTTAACGAGATGGAAGTCGAAAGCGATACTAAAAAGCAGATTTGTAAGCTCATTGAGGGCAAGAATTACGGCGCTCTCGGCGACCTTCTTGACAAGCTCGGCGATACTGAAGAAACGAGAATTATCCGCAAGCTTCCGCGGCTTTTCGGCGGAATAGAGGTAATTAAAGAAGCGAAAAAGCTTTATAATAACAAAGCTGCGTCAAAGGCGCTCGACTATCTCAGCGAGGTATATTCGGCGCTCTGCGAGGCAGGACTTTCGGACTTCATTATGCTTGACCTCGGACTTGTTAACCGCTCCAATTATTATACGGGCGTTATCTTCCACGGCTACGCAGAGGGCTCGGGACTTACTGTTCTTTCAGGCGGAAGGTATGATAATCTTCTCGGCGAGTTCGGCGCAGACGCTCCTGCTATCGGCTTTGCTGTTGAGGTTTCGGCGCTGTGCGAAGCTATGCGCGAGATTATCAATGTTGAGCGACCGCTCAGAATTGCGCTGACTAAGGGCAGACTTGAGAAGAGCTCTGTTTCACTTTTTAAGACAATGGGGCTTGATACGTCGCAGCTTGAGAATAAAGGCAGACGTTTAATACTTCCCGTTGATAAATATGAGGCGGTGCTGTCAAAAGCGCCTGACGTTATTACTTACGTTGAACACGGCGTTTGCGATATTGGCATTGTCGGCAAGGACACAATTGTTGAGCACGGCTCTTCGTTTTATGAGGTTATCGACCTCGGTATAGGCAAATGCCGCTTCGCTCTCGCTTGCCCGAAGGGAGAGGACTTCTTCTCCGGATATAAGCGCAAAACCGTTGCTTCAAAGTATCCTAAGGTTGCAAAGGAATTCTTTGAGAGCAAGGGGATGGACGTTTCCGTTATTAAGATTGAGGGCAGCGTGGAGCTCGCTCCGCTTCTCGGTCTTGCGGACGGAATTGTAGATATCGTCGAAACGGGCTCAACGCTTAAGGAAAACGGACTTGAGGTAGTTGAAGAGATTTCACCTATTTCCGCAAGAGTAATCGTAAATATGGCGTCTATGAAGCTTCGCAAAGCGGAGATTGAGGCGTTCCTGAACGACTTAGAGCTTGCGGCGCAGGTATAAAAAGGAGAACTTCTGATATGAAAATAACGAAAGCAAACGGCAAAGCAGAGTATGCTGTTATTGAAAATCTTAAAAAACGCGCAGGCGAAACCGACAGCAAGATTGTTGATATCGTATCTCATATTATTAATGAGGTTAAGGAAAACGGCGACGAGGCTGTGCTTGAATATACAGTACGCTTCGACGGCAGCGTTCCTAAGAAAACCGTAGTTGAGAAGGACGAGCTTTATACTTATCTCAGCGAGGTTGACGACGATTTCAAAAACGCACTTATCAGAGCTAAGAAGAATATTAAGCGCTTCCATCAGCGCCAGGCGCAGCAGTCCTTTATGATTACCGAGGAAAACGGCGTAATTATGGGGCAGAGAGTGCGCGGACTTAACAGAGTCGGTATTTACGTTCCGGGCGGTACGGCAGCTTATCCTTCTTCAGTACTGATGAATGCAATCCCTGCAAAGATTGCAGGCGTTAAGGAGATAATTATGGTTACTCCTCCTGCGAAGGACGGCAAACCTAATCCGCAGATTATGGCGGCTGCCGCAATCGCAGGCGTAGACAGAGTATTTATGGTAGGCGGCGCGCAGGCAGTTGCAGCGCTCGCTTACGGAACGGAGAAAATCCCGAAGGTTGACAAGATTGTAGGTCCCGGAAATATCTTTGTAGCAACTGCGAAGAGGCTTCTTTACGGCATTGTTGATATCGATATGGTAGCAGGACCGAGCGAAATCCTTATTGTTGCAGATAAGACGGCTGACCCAGCCTTCCTCGCAGCAGACCTTATGAGCCAGGCTGAGCACGATAAACTCGCGTCAGCTATCCTGCTTACCACTTCAACCGATTTGGCGAAGCAGACGCTTCACGAAATTGAGAAGCAGGTCAAGAGACTTGACAGACAGGCTATTATCGAGGAGTCGCTTGAGAATTACGGCGAAATTATCGTGTGTGAAAGTCTTGAGCAGGCGCTCAGCTTCGCAAACGAGCTTGCGCCGGAACACCTTGAGCTATGTATTAGCGAGCCGCTTAAGTATATCGGCAAGGTGGATAACGCAGGCTCCGTATTCCTCGGTAACTGGTCGCCTGAACCGCTCGGAGATTATTATGCAGGTCCAAACCACGTTCTCCCGACAAGCGGTACTGCAAGATTTTTCTCGCCTCTGTCCGTTGACAGCTTTATTAAAAAATCACAGTTCATTTATTACACCTGCGCAGAGCTCAGAAATGCGAAGGATGATATTATTAAGCTCGCCGAAAGTGAAGGACTTACGGCTCACGCAAATTCAATCAAGGTAAGATTTGAATAAGAGGTAACAATATGAGAACTTCTGAAATAACAAGAAATACTAAGGAAACTCAGATTAAAATAAAGCTCGCCCTCGACGGCGGTGACGTTAACGTAAGCACGGGAATAGGCTTTTTTGACCATATGTTAACTGCCTTCGGCGTACACGGCGGCTTCGGTCTTGACGTCGACGTTAAGGGTGATATCGTGGTTGATACTCACCATACTGTTGAAGACACGGGTATTGCGCTCGGCAAGGCATTTAAAGAAGCGCTCGGCGATATGAGCGGAATTCAGCGCTACGGCAGCTTTGCTGTGCCGATGGATGAGAGTCTTGCAAAAGCAATTCTCGATATTTCAAACCGCCCGTTCTTAGTGTTCAATGCTGAGTTTGAGCAGGAACTTTGCGGCGATTATGAAACCTGCGTAACGGAGGAATTTTTCCGCGCGTTTGCAGTAAACGCAGGAATTACGCTTCATATTGACGTGCCGTACGGCACTAACGCGCACCACCAGATTGAAGCTATATTTAAGGCAGTTGCGCACGCGCTTAAGATAGCCGCTTCACCAAGCGGCAGCGGTGCAGTTTTGTCGACTAAAGGAGTGCTGTAATGCTGATTTTTCCGGCTATTGATATTATCGACGGTAAGCCCGTAAGACTTTTTAAGGGTGATTTCTCGACTGCTGAGCAGGTAGCTTCTGACGCGCTTGAAACTGCCCGGGGCTTCGTAAGCGCCGGTGCAGATTGGATTCATATGGTGGACCTTGACGGCTCCGTTCAGAAAAAGAGAGTTAACTCGCAGACTTTTGTCGACGTTGCAAATCAGACCTCGCTCAAGGTTGAAATCGGCGGCGGAATACGCACGATGAATGATATTGATTATTATGCAAATAACGGTATTAGCAGGGTTATCCTCGGTTCTGTCGCATTGAAGAATCCTGAGCTTGTGCGCGAGGCAGTCGGCGAATTCGGAGAACTTATTGCTGTCGGCATTGACGCGCGCGACGGCTTTGTTGCGACTGAAGGCTGGACTGAGGGCTCGTCAACTCACTTCATTGACCTTGCAAAACAGATGGAGGAAATGGGAGTTAAGACGATTATTTATACCGATATTTCCAAGGACGGAACGCTCTCGGGACCTAACGTTGAGCAGCTCACAGAGCTCAATTCCGCTGTATCCTGCGACGTTACAGCTTCAGGAGGAGTTACGAATATCAGCGATATTATCACCCTGCGCGACAGCGGACTTTACGGCGCAATTTGCGGTAAATCGATTTATAAGGGCACACTTGATTTGAAAGAGGCAATTGAAGTATGCAGATAGATATTGAAAAGTATTTTGTAAAATCAGAGCTTATTCCTGCAATTATTCAGGAGCACGGCACGGGCGAGGTTCTTATGCTCGCATATATGAACCGCGAGTCGCTTGAAAAAACTCTGGAAACGGGATACACGTGGTTCTGGTCGCGCTCACGTCAGGAGCTCTGGAACAAGGGCGCAACCTCCGGACATCTGCAGAAGATTGTTGATATCAAGGGCGACTGCGACGACGATAC
>CAMPAT010000074.1 GCA_946633275.1 uncultured Clostridia bacterium | reverse complement strand
GTTTCAATGTGTACGGTCCCGGCAAAGACAGGGGAACGCGTGTTATTGACCTCTTTACCGACGGTCATCTTGAAACCTGCGACCTGAGATATAAGAATATAGTAGGCAAGCATGTCAGAAGGAAGCTGATGTATGCGATTATGCAGCTCTGCCCTACTAATATGTTTGACGCAGTATCTCGCGCGGCAAAATTCTTTGCCTGCGTGGCGCTTATAGCCCTTATCGCGCTTATAATTACAATGTTCAAATAAAGAAAGCCTCGGATATTATCCGAGGCTTTTACTTTGGTCTTTTGCTTTTGACCTTTGGTCTTTGGTCTTTGGCCTTTGGCCTTTGAACTTTGGCCTTTGAACTTTGGCCTTTGGCCTTTGAACTTTGGCCTTTGAACTTTGGCCTTTGAACTTTGGCCTTTGAACTTTGGCCTAATTAATCATTCGGGATGAAAGCTGCGTGAACTGCAGATACTGCTCTGTCAGCGTCCTCAGCGTCAATGATAACGGAAATCTTGATTTCCGACGTGGAAATCATCTTGATGTTGATGCCTCTCTCGTAGAGCGCTTCAAACATCTTGGAGGCTGTGCCCGGGTGCGACTCCATACCTGCGCCTACGATAGAAACCTTTGCAACTTCTGTATCGCATACGAACTTTGCGCCTTCGAGAACCGTAAGGTCGCTGAGCAGCTCGACTGCGAGCGGACCGTTGTCCTTAGTAACTGTGAAGACGATGTCCTTTGTGTTGTTTCTGCCGAAAGACTGAAGAATGATATCAACGTTGATATTCTTCTGCGACAGCTTTGAGAAGAGCTTGAATGCTACTCCCGGATTGTCCTGTACGCCTAATACTGAAACGAGCGCAACGTCCTTATCCTTTGTAACGCCGCGAATTAACATTTTTTCCATTTTTGTTGCCTCCTTAACGATTGTACCCGGAATCGGGTTAAGTGATGAGAGCACTTCAAGCTCTACGGAATATTTCTTTGCCATTTCTACCGAGCGGTTGTTGAGCACCTGAGCGCCGAGCGTAGCGAGCTCAAGCATTTCGTCGTATGTGATTTCCTTGAGCTTCTTTGCGCCCTCAACCTTGCGCGGGTCAGCGGTGTAAACGCCTTCAACGTCGGTGAAAATCTGACATTTGTCGGCGTGGAGCGCAGCCGCGATAGCAACTGCCGATGTGTCCGAGCCGCCTCTGCCGAGAGTAGTTAAGTCGTCATATCTGTTAATACCCTGGAAGCCTGCCACAACGACGATGTTGTGCTTTGCAAGCTCAGCCTGGAGTCTGTTCGGTCTGATGTTTTTAATTCTTGCAGCCCCGTAAACAGAATTTGTGTTGAAGCCTGCCTGCCATCCGAGAAGGCTGATTGCAGGACAGCCGAGAGCTTCTATTGCCATTGCGAGAAGCGAGATTGATATTTCCTCGCCTGCCGCAAGAAGCTGGTCCATTTCGCGCTTCGGAGCATTTGGATTGATTTCCTCTGCCTTGGCGATTAAGTCGTCTGTCGTGTCGCCCTGTGCAGAAACAACTACTACAACGTCGTTACCTTTTTTGTAGGTGTCGCTGACAATGCGCGCAACATTCATTACCCGCTCGGCGTTAGCTACTGAAGAACCGCCGAACTTCTGAACGATTAGAGCCATTGTATATTTCCTCCTTAATAGTTTGTTACCTTGATAATATTGAGTACCTCAACGCCTGCAAGCTTGTTTGTCAGCGCGTTTTCAGTCATCTTATCTGTGATGAAGGCAACCTCGTTTGACGGCTGACCTATACGGCTGAGGAATTTAACCTCGCCGAAGATTGCCTGAATTTTAACTTTGTCAGCCTTGGCGCGTACGTAAAACGGCATATCGATATTTGACTTGTAATCAACAACGTAGTCTTCGCTGCCTTCGCCCCAGCCGAAAATCTTTTTGCGCTTGATATGCTTAGCCGCGTCGACCATATCTGCAACTACTGCGGAAGCAGTCGGGAGCTTACCTGCGCCGGGGCCGTAGAAGCATACGTCGCCTACTGCGTCGCCGCGTACGAGAATTGCGTTGAACACATCATTTACGGAAGCAAGCTGCGAGCCGTGGCGAACAACGGCAGGACTTACGAAAGCCGCGATTTTGTCGTCGCTGATGTATTTAATCTGACCGAGAAGCTTAATAACGCCTTTTATGGAATGGATGTATGCAACGTCCTCAAGCGTGATTTTCGTGATACCCTCGGTTGCAACCTGATTTGGATAAACGTGCTTGCCGAAGGCAAGGGACGCGAGGATACAAACTTTCCTGCACGCGTCAAAGCCTTCAATGTCGGCAGTCGGGTCTTTCTCTGCGTAGCCGTTATCCTGCGCGAGCTTGAGCGCTTCGTCAAAGCCCATATCTTCTTCAATCATCTTCGTAAGAATGAAGTTAGTTGTGCCGTTAAGAATGCCTGCAATTCCTTCGATGTTGTTTGCGGCGAGACATTGCGACATCGGTCTGATAATCGGAATTCCGCCGCCTACAGACGCCTCGAAGAGATAGTTTGCACCGCTTTCCTCAGCTTCCTTGAGAAGCTCAAGTCCCTTTTGCGCAACGAGCTCTTTGTTTGAGGTTACAACGCTTTTTCCCGCTTTGAGAAGACTCTTTGTGAAGGTGTATGCAGGCTCAACGCCGCCCATTGTCTCGGCAACAACCTTTACTTCGCCGTCGTTTAATATGTCGTTAAAATCCTTGGTGAAGAGCTTTTCGTGCTCGTCGCCGGGGAAATCGCGTAAATCGAGAATGTGCGCTATCTCAAGCGGCTGACCGCCTGTGCGCTTCTTTATTACTTCGCTGTGAGATTCGATAACCTCTACAACTCCGGAACCTACCGTTCCGTATCCCATAACTGCAACTTTCATTTTTTGCCTCCGAATTTATACTATATCAGCGGTCTTAACTCCGCCGATTTTTTTGATTTTGGTTATAACCTGCTGCGTGGTGGTCGCGCTGTCTGTAAGGCTTACTGTTATTGAAACGTTTGCAAGACCGTTGACAGGGGAGCTCTGATTAATGCTGAGCACGTTTGCTCCGACAAGATATATCTCGTTGAGCACGGTGCTGAGTACTCCTGCGTTGTCGAGCAGCTTAGCTCCTATTGTGAAGGTTGAGCCTGCACTTTCGTTGTACTCTATAATTTTATCCTTGTACTTATAATATGCAGAACGTGATATTCCTGTCATCTTTACTGCCTGAGATACAGAGGAGGCTTCACCCGATAAAATAAGGCTCTTCGCCTCAAGAACTTTTCCGTATATCTCCGGGAGTATCGACGCGTCAATTAATAAGTATTTTGATTTGCTCAAACTGTACACCACCCACGGACAGTTGTTTTACTGTCAAAAACACTTTTCATATATTAACACTTCTTATCCTTCAATACAACCCCTAATTTGAAATTTTCTTATTATTAACAAATATTTTTAATATTTTTCTTGAATATTGTTAATTATTGCATTAATATAATAATATACAGTTAATTAAAGGAAGTATAATATGACATCCAAGGTTGAAAAAAGAAGAGAATTTCTTATAAATTTACTGTTTATAGCGACAGTACTTGCGATTATATATGTGTTTTTCAAGTATCTGTTCTGGGTTACAGCTCCGTTTTTGCTTACATTTTTCTTCGCGGTACTGCTTCAGACTCCGCTTAGATGGATTGAACGTAAGGTTAAGCATAAGCACCACGCATTCTGGAGCATACTGCTTGTAGTCCTGACAATTCTGATTATTTTGCTTCCGCTCGGGCTTCTGCTCAGCGCAGCGATTAACAAGATTGTAGAATTTGTCAAGAACTTCGTAGAGCAGCTTAACGATATCCCTGCTTTTCTCTCAACGCTTGAAACGGAAATCCTCGGAATACTGAAATTCCTGCCGGACTCAATTTACAGCTCGGTTAGTGAGTCAATACAGAATTTCTTTACCCCGATGATAGAGGACTTTGACATAAGCGCGTTCAATTTAGGCTCAATCAAGAGCGGCGTCAGCACGGGACTCAGCGGTATGGTGAACGTAGTCAAGAACGTTCCGTCAATTGTGATCGGTATTGTTATCGGCATTATCGCGTGGATACTGTTTACTAAGGATTACGACCGCCTCGTGCGTTTTATCCAGAAGCAGCTCCCTGATAATAAGAAGAATCTGCTTGTTGAGATTAAGCAGGTGTTCAGCAAGACTATTCTTAAGATGATCAGAGCATACGGTCTTATTATGCTTATTACATTCTTTGAGCTGTTCCTCGGATTTTCTGTAATGTCTATGCTCGGAATTATGAAGAATAATTATTATATCTTCATCGCGATTCTGATAGCGATATTTGATATTATGCCTATCGCAGGCTCAGGAGGTATTCTCGTGCCGTGGGCGATAGTTTCGCTCATTATGGGTAATTATAAGCAGGCAATCGGTATAATCGTGATGTATGCGGTTATTACGGTAATCCGTCAGTATATTGAGCCGAAAATCGTCGGCGATTCGCTCGGCGTCCATCCGATTGTTACTCTTATGGGTCTTTATTTCGGACTTAAGCTTTTCGGCTTCCTCGGAATGTTCATCGTCCCGATAACTGTAATGACGCTTAAGGCGTTTAACGATACGGGCAGAATTAATCTCTGGGTTCCTGCTGAAAAAATCAAGCTCGAGTCATCGGCGAAAAAGACGCCAAAATAACCTTTGACAAATCCGCTTTGATATGATACTATATCAAAGCGGTTGTTAGTATTTTGACTTGCAAAATACTTTAATCGCGGAGTGTGTTTAGACGCGCGGAAGTGGCGGAATGGCAGCATAGCCGACGAGCGCTGCCTGTGGCAGTTTGAGCGAAGTCGGGTATGGCGCCGCGGTCAAAATTTGTCGGCGCTCCAAGCCGAAACAAATTTTGGGCACCGCAAGAGTCACGCGTACGACAATTGATAGTAAAAAAACTAAATATACGCAGGAGTGGCGGAATGGCAGCATAGCCGACGAGCGCTGCCTGTGGCAGTTTAAGCGAAGTCGGGTATGGCGCCGCGGTCAAAATTTGTCGGCGCTCCAAGCCGAAACAAATTTTGGGCACCGCAAGAG
>CAMPAT010000073.1 GCA_946633275.1 uncultured Clostridia bacterium | reverse complement strand
AGACACAGAAACAGAAGAAGAAAGTGAAGCAGATACAGACGCGACTGCTTCTTCCTCGGCGGCTGAGATTATGAAACGGTTTGACGAAGTCGCCTCATCACCCGAATATCAGACTGACGAAATGCGCGAATACGACAGCGTTTATTCATATATTCGCATAGGCGAAATGCTCTCGCTTTATGACTTCATTGAGGAGAGCGCCGTCGAGCGCTATCTTAATAACGCGCTCGCATATAATTCAAAAGACCCCGCAAAGATGATACTTAAGTGGGCAATCGACGACGGCACGCTCATTAAAACTTAGAGGGTGATTAGATAAAAAAATTAACGAAAAACGTTAAAAAAGTGTTGACAAACGTAATTTGTTGTGATATACTCTGATTGAAAGTTAACGATAAACGTTAAATAATTAATGCAAGGAGATGCTATTATGGAAACAAAGATGGATAAAAAGATTAACATTATCGGTAAAGTAGGTCGTATAATCGCAACGATTGCCGCTGTGTTTATGATTCTCGGCGCAGTCGCAACCGTGGCTGGTATCGGCGTTGTTTCTTCAATGCCCGACGACGCGCTTGCGGTTGAGGTTACGGGCACAGCCGATGTAACGGCTAAGGGTGAACTTCTTGAGGGAATTTCAGACGCGATAATCGACTCTGCAAAGGGCGGAGACGGCAAAATTATGCTCGGCGATTCAAATGTTGCAGTCGGCGACGTCAAGGATTCGGTACCCGACGGAGTAGCGGCGCAGAAAACAGACAAGGGCTTCACGCTCGGAGTTAACGGCAAGCGCCTTGACATTAGCATTAACGCAATCAGGGCTTCGCTGATTTTAACGTTTCTCAACACCGTTTGCCTTATCGTAGTGCTCTTTATGGTGAGGGCGCTTATGAAGTCAATCGAAAGAAGTGAAACGCCGTTTTGCGACGATGTAATCAGAAAAATGAAGAATTTCGGCTTCTCGCTTATCCCGCTTGCAATCTTCAGCGGAGTTAGCGAAAACTCGTGGAATATTCTTGACGTCGGAGTTCACGCAGGCGTAGATTTAAAGGTTGTGTTCGGCATTCTCATAGTATTTATGCTTGTGATGATTTTCTCCTACGGCGCCGAGCTGCAGAAGCAGAGCGACGAAACGCTTTAAGGAGGGCACTATGGGACAGATTGTATTAAGACTTGACCGCGTAATGGCGGACAGAAAAATAAGCCTCAACGAGCTTTCCGAAAAGGTGGGCGTGGCAAACGTGAACCTCTCAAAGCTCAAAAACGGACACGTCAGCGCAATCCGCTTTTCAACGCTGCAGGCGCTTTGCGAGGCGCTCCATTGCCAACCCGGAGATATAATTGAATATCAATTTGATGAATAAAAGAGCCGATAGGCTCTTTTTTTTAGCTCAAGACTCAAGGTGTTGGGTGCTGCGCACGGCAATTATATTTGGGTGTGGGAGATTCCCCTGTGAGGGGAAATGTCCGCTTGCGGACAAAAGGGTGAGGAGCCCGCTCCAAGGGGAGCCCACCCTTCACCTCGCAGCCGCAGGCTGCTCCTTGAGTCTTACAACCGAAAGGTTGTTCCTTGAAGCTAATCAATTATTGAAATAATAGTAATTTATGTTATAATAACTATTATGGAAAACGAAGTGCTTGAAAGAATTACGGGAACAGTCGAGGAGGTATCCTTCTATAATGAGGATACCGGTTTTTGTGTTGCGGAAATTTTCACGGGAGAAGAGGCTGTTACGGTTGTCGGCGCTGTCGGTCAGCTTGCGGAGGGAACGCAGGTTGAGTGCGAGGGACGGTGGGACTTCCACGCTTCGTTCGGCAGACAGTTCAAGGCTGAGCTCGTGCGCCAGACGCTTCCCGAGGACGCGAGCGATATACTTCGTTATCTCTCGTCGGGTATAATTAAGGGCGTGCGCAAATCTACTGCGGAAAAGCTGGTGGACGCCTTCGGCTCGGATACTTTTAATGTGATAGAAAATGAGCCGGAGCGACTTGCGGAGATAAAGGGTATCAGCCGCTCTAAGGCGCGCGAAATCAGCAAGAATTTTAAAACTCAGTTTGCTTCTCGTGAAGCTATGATTGGTCTTACTGCGCTCGGACTTTCGCAGAATCAGGCGCTTAAGGTGTTTAAGCTCCTTAAAGACGAGTCGCTCGACGTAATCAGAGCAAATCCTTATGCGCTTGTCGGCTCGGCAACGGGAATATCGTTTTTTGACGCGGACGAGGTCGTAAGCAAGCTTGACGAAAAGCCGCCGTATCATTTTCGCGCTCAGGCAGGCGTAGTTGAAATTGTGCGCCATAATCTCTCGAACGGTCATACGTGCATACCGCGCGACAAGATTTTCGCCCCTGCCTGCGAGCTGCTCGGCTGCGAAACTGATTATGTTGAAATAGCAATTGATAACTGCGTTGAGGAGCGCTCGCTTGTTAAGCAGGAAATTGACGGCAGAGAATTCCTTTTTCTGCCCGAGATATACCGCGCAGAAACGATTATTGCAGACCGAATTAAGGTTATGAATAAGTTTCCGCCGCAGGAAACGGAAATATTCACGAGCGAGATTTTTGCATTTGAAAAAGCGAATAATATTGAGTTTGACGATAAACAGCGCGACGCTATTGAAATTGCCGTAAATAAAGGACTCCTTATCCTTACGGGCGGTCCCGGTACGGGTAAAACGACTACTGTTAAGGGCATAATAACTCTGATGAAAAACAGAGGCTTTAAGGTTGCGCTTACTGCCCCGACGGGCAGAGCTGCGCAGCGTATGGAGGAGCTTACGGGATTTTCGGCAAAGACTATTCACCGCCTTCTTGAGGTTGAATACACCGACGGCGCAGACACTCAGAGCTTTGTTCACGATATACGCAATCCGCTTGACGTTGACGCAGTTATCGTCGATGAGCTTTCTATGGTTGACGTTACGCTCTTTGCGGCGCTGCTCGACGCGCTTCCGCTTCATTGCAGGCTTATTATGGTGGGCGACCGCGACCAGCTTCCGCCCGTTGGCGCAGGCAACGTGCTCCGCGACTTAACAGACAGCGGGATGATTAGCGTTATTACTCTTGATAAGATTTTCCGCCAGGCGATGAAAAGCCGCATTGTTACTAATGCTCACCTTGTGGTTAAGGGTGAAATGCCTGTGTTTGATAATTCATATGAGTCGGATTTCTTCCTGCTCAGAGAGGATAATAAGTATAACGCGCCGAAGAAGTTAGTCAACTTAGTTACAAGGAGAATACCTGCTTCTTACGGGCTCAGCCCGATGAGCGATATTCAGGTGCTCTGCCCGAGCAGAGTGGGCGAGCTCGGCACGCAGAACTTAAATAAACTGCTGCAGGAACAGCTCAATCCTCCGTCACCCGATAAGCAGGAAATCAATTATAAGGGCTATTCTCTGCGCGAGGGCGACAGAGTAATGCAGATTAAGAATAATTACGACGTCCCGTGGTTCCGCGGCGGCGAGAGCGGACAGGGAGTCTTTAACGGCGATATCGGCATTCTTACGAATATTGATAAGAGCAATAACATAATTAAGGTTATGTTTGACGACAAGGACGCTATGTATTCTTACGAGAGCGTAAAGGAGCTTGAGCTCGCATACGCTATGACGGTTCATAAGAGTCAGGGCAGCGAATTTACCGCAGTAATTATGCCCGTCCTCGCAACTCCGCA
Organism: uncultured Clostridia bacterium; assembly: GCA_946633275.1. Lineage (GTDB taxonomy): Bacteria > Bacillota > Clostridia > Oscillospirales > Acutalibacteraceae > Eubacterium_R. The sequence continues at coordinate 1,441 of CAMPAT010000073.1, read as the reverse complement.
GAAGCTTGCGTATCGCAATTTGTTCTATACCGCTCTTACGAGAGCGAAAAAGCTCCTTGTGCTTGTCGGCAACGAGCAGAGTATTAAATCAATGGTCGATAATGATAAAAAATCGCGCCGTTTCAGCGCGCTGAAATATTTTATTGAAAACGACTACGATTTATAATATAATAGTTTTGATTTAAGATTTAAGTTTTAAGTGTTAAGCTTACGGATACTCGGCTTACGCCTCAAACAATAAAAGAGGTGCACACGCACTCCGCCGTTTAGCTTAAAGCTCAACACTCAGCACTTAACACTATTTCGACCAAAGGGAGAAATACTATGTTTGGTTACGATTTGGGAATAGACCTTGGCACAAGCTCGATTGTTATTTCTGTACCCGATAAGGGCGTTGTAGTGAACGAGCCTGCCTATGTTGCTTATGATACGGAAACTGAAAAAATACTTTACGCCGGCAGACGCGCATATTATCTCCAGGGCAGAGAGCCGAAGGGCGTTGAGGTAGCTCAGCCTATTAAGGACGGCGCTATCAGCAACTATTCGCTCACTCAGCAGATGATGAAGTATTTTATTACTAAGGTCATTAAGAAGAGCGTTTTCAGACCGCGCGTTGTCGCGTGCGTTCCTGCGCTTGCAACTGACGTTGAGAAGCGTACGCTTATTTCCGTTATTATCACGGCAGGCGCGCGCAGCGTGTGCCTTATTGAAGAGCCGCTTTGCGCAGCTTTCGGCGCAGGAATTGACCCCATTCATCCGAGCGGCGTATTCGTTATTGATATCGGCGGCGGCACGACTGATATGGCTGTTATTTCGCAGGGCTCTATGAGCCAGACGGAAACGGTGAAAATCGCGGGCAATGATTTTGACGAAGAAATTATGCGCTTTATGCGTGAGAAATATGAAATTCTTATCGGCGTAAGAACTGCCGAAGAGATTAAGAAGGCAATCGGCTGCGCAGTTGCGCGCGAGGAAGAAATTAAGATGATGGCGAAGGGCAGGTCAATCGAAGGCGGAATGCCTAAGGTTGTCGAGGTTAGCTCAAATGATATCTGTCATTGCCTTAAGCCGCTTCTTAACGAGCTTACCGCAGCGGCAGTAGTTATGTTTGAGCGTACATCGCCTCAGCTCGTTGCAGATATCACGTCAGGCGAAGTGCTGCTTACAGGCGGAAGCGCGGAGCTTTACGGTATGGATACCCTGTTTGCAGAAGCGCTCGGGCTTGAAACGCGCGTCGTTCCTCACCCGAATCTCTGCGCCGCAAAGGGCGCGAGCGTCGCTCTGTCAAAAATGCATATTCTCGACAACTACGGCTACCGTTTTCAAAATAAAGAGGATGTTCGCATCAGATGATGCAAGCATCAGTTTTGAGTTTTGAGTTTGTGGTTACTCGCTGCGCTCGGACAATAAAATCAGGTGCGGACAGAGTCCGCCCCAAGCT
>CAMPAT010000072.1 GCA_946633275.1 uncultured Clostridia bacterium | reverse complement strand
AAGATTGTGAAAAGCCTGACGGCTATGAGTATGAAAAAGCACCGTTTACTATATTCGGCGATGAAAAAGCTTCAAAATGCATAGTTTCTTACGGCAGAGAATTTTGTCAATGCTATTATGCAATGCAGAACCTCGCCGATACATACGTTATAAAGATTAACAGAATTAAGCCGATTGACAGCGATATTGTTAATCACTTTAAAAATACTGAGGAAATATTCTTCTTTGAAGAAGGTATCCAAAGCGGCGGAGTCGGAGAGCATTTCGGCTCTTTGCTTGCGGAAAACGGCGTCAAGGCTCACTACCGCCATATTGCGGTAACTGATGAATTTGTTAAGCAGGCTCCCGTTGCGTCCCAGTTAAGACAGTATAAGCTTGATTCTGATTCAGTTGCAGAAATAGTTAAAGGTAATTTATGAGTGATAAAATCAGACTTGATTTAGCTGTACTTGAAGCAGGCTTTGCCCCTTCACGTGAAAAGGCAAAAGCGCTGATTATGGCAGGTCAGGTTTACGTAAATAATCAAAAAGTTGATAAAGCAGGAACGGAGATTAAGCGTTCCGATAAGCTCGAATTCAGAGGTCCTGCGCTTAAATACGTTTCCCGAGGCGGACTTAAGCTCGAAAAAGCTATGCACGAATTCCCGATTACACTTGACGGAAAAATCTGTATGGACGTCGGAGCTTCAACAGGCGGTTTTACGGACTGTATGCTCCAAAACGGAGCCGTTAAGGTCTATTCAGTCGACGTTGGATACGGTCAGCTTGCCTGGAAACTGCGTACTGATGAACGTGTAGTTAATCTCGAGAGAACTAATTTCAGATACTGTACTCGCGAGCAGGTGCCCGACGAGATAGACTTTGCGAGCGTCGATGTGTCGTTCATATCTCTTTATCATATCCTGCCCGTTCTTCAACAGCTTCTATCGTCGGACGGACAAGCAGTTTGCCTAATTAAGCCTCAGTTTGAAGCAGGCAAGGACAAGGTTGGCAAGAAGGGCGTTGTGCGCGATACGGCAGTACACGTTGAGGTAGTGGAGAACATTGTATCCCTCGCGCTTCAAAACGGATTTGACGTCTGCGGACTGCAGTACTCTCCGATTAAAGGACCTGAGGGAAATATCGAGTACTTAATCTATCTTGTTAAATCAGCCGACCCTGAAATCAGAGAAAATATTAAAGCAGAAGAAATTGTCAGATTATCACATTCGGAGCTTGATAAGAAATGAAGATAGCAGTTTTTCCAAATATGAATAACGACGGCGTCAATAAGCTGACTGATGAAATTCTCTCTCAGCTTACGGCTCTCGGCGCAGATTATGAGGTTGACCCGAGCGAAGTTAAGGAGTTCGACCTTTCAATCGCAGTCGGTGGTGACGGCACAACGCTCAGCGTTGCTAAGAAATCTTCTCTTGACGGCGTACCGACTCTCGGAATTAACGCCGGCAGACTCGGTTTTATGAGCGGACTTGAGAAGAACGAGCTCTCGCTTCTTGCAGAAGTCGTAAAAGGTAATTATATCGTTGAAAAACGTATGATGCTTAAAGCGGAGATTATCCAAAACGGCGTTAGCGCAGGCGAGTACCATTGTCTTAACGACGCTGTTATTTCGCGCGGCGACATAGCAAGACTGATTGACATTAACGTTTTTTGTGAGGGCAGAACGGTAACAAATACGCGTGCCGACGGAATGATTGTATCAACTCCGACAGGCTCTACGGCGTATTCAATGGCTGCAGGAGGTCCTGTTCTAAGCCCCGATAACTTCTGCTTCGTAGTTACACCTATTTGTCCTCATTCACTTGTAAACAGGAGCATTGTATTTTCTTCAGACAAGGAGCTTATGCTCACGGTTTCAAGCGATAAGAACAACAATGTATATCTTTCAATCGACGGCGAATGTTCAATTCCCGTAGATATAAATACGCAAATTATAATTTCAAAATCTGATTTTACCGCAGATTTGATTAAGGTAAAGCCGGATAACTTTTATGAGATTTTAAATAAAAAAATTATTGAAAGGCGAAATTGATAATGAAGAAACGCAGACAGGCAAAGATTTTAGAACTCATTTCTTCTAAAGAAATTGAAACTCAGGAGGAGCTCCAGGAGCTTCTGCTCCAGTTTGGATATGAAGTCACTCAGGCTACCATTTCCCGTGACATTAAGGAGCTGAGACTTGTAAAGGACTTGTCCTCCAAGGGTAGATACGTATATTCAACCGGAAAGAAGAATACAAGTAATATTAATAAGCGCGCCGGCGGAATTTTCAACGAGTCAATTATCAAAATTGATTATGCGCTTAATACAGTTGTAATCAAATGCTTTGCAGGTATGGCAAACGCCGCATGCGCTGCGATTGATTCAATGGAGCTTGAGGAAGTACTCGGCTCTATTGCAGGAGATGACACTATCTTCATTCTTTGCACAAGCGAAGAAAAAGCAAGTGAATTTACTCAGAAATTAAGGAATATGCTTAATGCTTACTAGTCTCAACATTGAAAACATTGCCGTTATTGAAAAATCGGAAATAGAGCTGATATCAGGGCTTAACGTGCTTACCGGTGAAACCGGCGCCGGAAAGTCTATATTAGTCGACGCCATTAACGCTGTTTTGGGCGAGCGAACATCGAAGGAGCTTGTCCGCCACGGTGCTGATAACGCATATGTAACTGCGGTGTTTGATAGTGTGAATGACGAGGTTGCTGCAAAGGCAGAGGAGCTCGGAATTCCGACTGAAGACGGAACTTTGATTATTTCAAGGCGAATTTCCGCACAGGGAAAATCTACGTGTAGAGTTAACGGTGCGCCTGCAACTGTATCAATGCTCCGCGAGCTTGGCTCACTTCTTGTTAATATTCACGGCCAGCACGACTCTCAGCAGCTTCTTAACCCCGATTATCACTATAAATTCCTTGATATGACGGGCGACAGCAGCGAGTTTATGGATAATTATAAAGCTGCGTTTAAAGAACTTGTCTCCATACGCAGGAAGCTGAAAACGCTTACCTCAGACGCTGATACAAAGGACAGACGGCTTGAACTTCTTAATTATCAGATTAAGGAACTCAGCGAAGCGGAGATTAAAGTCGGCGAGCGTGAGGAGCTTATTAAACGCAGAGAACTTGTTCAGAACTCACGCGCAATAGCTGATGTTATGAACGGTATTTTGTCAGCGCTTAACGGTACTGATGACAGCGACGGACTCAAGGGCGCTTTTGCGCTTCTTCAGAAAGAAGTTTCAGATATTACTCAGCTTGACGAAAAGAGCAGGGAACTGTACGAAATTCTTGAAAGTATTATTGATAATTCAGAAAAACTAAATGACGCAGCGTCTCAGCGACTTGCGGATATTGATTTTTCCGAAAATGAGCTTGATAAAATCGAGGAGAGGCTCGATTTGTTATACAGACTCAGCAGCAAATATGGCAGTACTGAAGAGCAAATGCTTGAATATCTCGCCGAGGCTGAGAAGGAACGCGATTCTATTGTTAATTCTGATGAAGAGCTCATTCGTCTTAACGCTGAGTACGACAAAGCGTATGACAATACTATTGTGAAGGCAGACGAGCTGAGTAATTACCGATACCGCCTTGCCCGTAAACTTGAAAACGATGTTAAGGAACAGCTCGTATTCCTGGATATGCCTAAAATTCAGTTTGTAGTCAGCTTTGATAAAGGGAAACTTTCGTCAAACGGATATGACAGCATTGAGTTCCTGATATCCACTAACCCGGGCGAACCGCCGAAACCGCTTCATAAGATTGCTTCAGGCGGCGAGCTTTCACGAATAATGCTTGCAATTAAGAATATTATCGCTAAGAATGACAGCGTAGATACGCTTATTTTCGACGAGATTGATACAGGCGTAAGCGGACGAGCAAGCAGAAAAATCGGACTTAAATTGAAATCAGTCAGCGAACATACGCAGGTTATCTGCGTCACGCACTCTGCTCAGATTGCTTCTGTCGCAGATAATCACCTTCTGATTTCAAAGGAATATAATAACGACCGCACTTTCACTCACGTTACAAGTCTCGGATACGAAGAACGTAAGCTGGAACTTGCGAGAATTATGGGCGGACTTGAAATTACTGACACGCTGATTAAATCAGCAGAAGAGTTATTAAACGAAATTAATTCGGAGGACATATAAATGGGAGTTTATGAAGAACTGATTGAACGCGGACTTATCGCTCAGGTAACTAATGAGGAAGAAATCCGCACTATGATTAACAACGGTAAGGCGAGATTCTATATCGGCTTTGACTGTACTGCAGACAGCCTCACCGCAGGTCATTTTATGGCGCTTACTCTTATGAAGCGCCTGCAGGACGCAGGTAATCAGCCTATAGCGCTTATCGGCGGCGGTACTACGATGATTGGCGACCCGTCAGGCAGAACCGATATGAGAAAAATGCTTACCCGCGAAGATATTGACCATAATGCAGATTGCTTCAAAAAGCAGATGGAACGTTTTATCGAGTTTGGCGATGATAAAGCCATTATGGTAAATAATGCCGACTGGCTTCTTGACCTTAATTACGTTGAGGTGCTTCGCGAAGTTGGCGCTTGCTTCTCTGTAAACAATATGCTTCGTGCGGAATGCTATAAGCAGAGAATGGAAAAGGGTCTCTCTTTCTTTGAGTTTAATTATATGATAATGCAGAGTTATGATTTTTACTATCTTTTCCAGCATTATGACTGCAATATGCAGTTTGGCGGCGACGACCAGTGGAGCAATATGCTCGGCGGTACTGAGCTTATCCGCAAGAAGCTCGGTAAGGACGCTCACGCAATGACGATTACTCTTCTTACCGACTCTAACGGTAAGAAGATGGGCAAAACTGCGGGCAACGCAGTATGGCTCGACGCAAATAAAACTAGCCCGTATGATTTCTATCAGTACTGGCGTAACGTTGACGACGCAGACGTGCTTAAGTGCATTAAAATGCTTACCTTCCTGCCTATGGAAGAAATCAGAAGGATGGAGTCCTGGGAGGGAAGCCAGCTTAATACTGCTAAGGAAATTCTCGCATTTGAACTTACGAAGCTCGTTCACGGCGAAGAGGAGGCTGAAAAAGCGCAGACTGCAGCAAGAGCGCTTTTTGCAGGCGGTTCTGACGAT
>CAMPAT010000071.1 GCA_946633275.1 uncultured Clostridia bacterium | reverse complement strand
TTACGCTTCTTCTCAGGCTCTGCAACGCCTGCAAGCTTATCAAGGAAACGGTCTACCGCGTCAACATACACAAGATTTGCGTCCATCTGATTTCTGAAAACGTCGATAACCTGCTCAGGTTCGCCCTTGCGGAGAAGTCCGTGGTTAACGTGCACGCAAACAAGATTCTTTCCGATTGCCTTAATAAGAAGCGCTGCAACAACAGAAGAATCAACGCCGCCCGAAAGTGCAAGGAGCACCTTCTTATCTCCGATTTGTGCACGAAGAGCCTCAACCTGCTCGTCAATAAACGCATTTGCAAGCTCGGGAGTAGTTATTCTTTGCATAGTTTCAGGTCTTTTATTACTGTCCATAGTTATACCTCTCTAAAATTTATTTGATTTATTATACCAAACTAAGCGCGCTCCGTCAATAATTCATTGATGACGCACGATTTAATGTTTACAAAAAATGCGACATATGATATAATTTCATTATAAAACTACAGGGGTGAATTATGAGCCTGCCAAAAGACGCAAACATATTATTCAGCATTATAAATATGAAGCTGCGCGATTTTTACCCATCGCTCGACGCGCTCTGCGAGGATATGGGTGAAGACAGAAAAGAAATTGAAGAAACATTAAGTCAAGCAGGCTTTGAATACGACGAAGAGCGAAACTGCTTCAGGTAACAAATATGGATGAAAAAATCAGCAGAAAAGGTCACAGACAGCGTGTTAAGGAAACGTATCTTAATAATTCTGCCGAAGCTCTGCAGGACCACAATCTTCTTGAGCTCGTACTCTTTTACGCAATTCCGCAAAGGGACGTTAAGCCTCTCGCGTATGATTTAATAAATCATTTCGGAAGTATTGAAAAGGTTTTTGACGCGGATATCGAAGAACTGATGATGGTCGACGGAGTTAAGGAGCACACGGCAATACTCCTGTCGCTGTTCAGGCAGGTTAACCTGAGGATAAATCAGAACCGCGCTAAAGAAGCAATAAGATTTAATACTTTTGAAAGCATATGCTCTTTTGTTTCGGATATGCTCCGCGCATATCGGCATGAAGTGATACTCGTTATCACGCTCGATAATAACTCAAAAGTGATTAATCAACACCTTATAACAGGCGAGAGCACTAACAAGGCGAGCGTATCAAAAAAGCAGATAGCGCAGTTTGTACTGCGCGATAACGCGTCACGCGTAATAATAGCGCACAATCATCCCGAAGACTCGCCGAAACCATCCGGCGCTGACATATCTTTCACGCAGGAAATATCCGTGTTTCTCAGAGAACTCGGAATAACGCTGACTGACCACGTTATCGTAGGTGAAAACGGAGCGACGCAATCATTAAAAGGCGACCCGGAATACGCCAAATATTTTGATTAAAAGTAAAAGCTGCGAAGGTAATCCCTTCGCAGCTTATTATTCATCTTCATTTTTATACTTCTGCTTCGTGACGTCAAGGTGTCTGATGTCGATATAATCAGGGAGCCCGGCGCGGTACGGAGTCTGCGCGACGCCTCTGATAAGCGGCTTAAGATAACGCACCATATCATCTGTAACGTCGTTTCCCTCGTCATTAATCCACTCGCGCGGAACGACCTTTTCCGCGTTTGCGACTACTTCAATTTTCTCCGTGCCGTATTCAACGCAGTAAGGCTTGTCGGAAAGTCTGCGAAGCGTTGCGAAGACTCCCGTCTCGCCGTTTTCCGCAGCTGTTACGGCAACTGTGCCGAGATTAAACGCCTCGTTAACGTCGCAAAGCGACGCGATATGTCCTGCGCTTCGCTGAAGAACAGACGGCTCGAGCGCTCTTACCTTACAGCCGATTTTATCCTCAATTACAGTCTTGAGATAAGCGCCGACTCCGCTGAGCTGAGCGTGGCCGAAGCCGTCCTGAGAGCAGCCGCCCTCGGCGATATAATTGCCTTCTTCGTCGCGGATTCCCTCGCTTACAACTACAATAACCGAGTTATAAACGGCGAGCTTCTCCTCAACCTCGCGAAGAAATTTATCAACCGAGAAAGGAACTTCGGGGAGATAAACGAGGTGCGGCGCAGGCATATTATCCTGTCTTGCGAGGACGGAAGCAGCGGTGAGCCAGCCTGCATTCCTGCCCATAGCTTCAATAATATGTACGCTCTTTATTGAGTAAATGCTCGTGTCGTACGCAACATTACGCACGCAGGTCGCAATATACTTAGCAGCCGAGCCGAAGCCGGGAGAATGGTCAATTCCCGCAAGGTCGTTATCAACTGTCTTCGGGATTCCTACGACCTTGATATCAATACCTTTTTCCTTCGTATAATCGGCGAGCTTCTTGACTGTATCCATAGAGTCGTTACCGCCGATATAGATAAAGTAACCTATGTCGTATTTTCTGAAGGTCTCAAAAATTCTATTATACTCATCCTCGTTATGGCTGAGTTTATATCGGCACGAGCCGAGAAACATAGCCGGAGAATGCTTAAGTCTGTTTACCTCGTGCGGCATTTGCTCGAACATCGAGGAAAGGTTAACGACATTATCTTCGAGCAGTCCTTCAACTCCGTTAATCATTCCGTAAACCGTACCGATTTTATCGCTCGCGAGGACGTAATCAATTACGCCTGCGAGGCTTGAGTTAATAACAGCTGTCGGTCCTCCCGACTGACCTATAATGAGATTTTTCGCCATAGTGTCTCCGTCTTATTTATTTAAAATTGTGATTAATAAGCTTTTCCGTCAGTAATTCGTACGGGAAATCGAGATATATTGTACCGTAATATTTATCTTTGTCAAGCCGGTACGCCATAACCTTCGGGTTAATGTACCAAGAGTTATATCTTGGTCCTTTAACTCCGCCTGCCGTTGAGGTATAGTTAATGATGTATCTGCCGTCGAACTCCGTCATTGAATCGAGAAACGGCTTAATACATTCATTCCATCGCGCCGCAGGGGTGTACTTAAATCTGTCCTGGATGACGAATACTGCGTTATCGAGCGAATTTGTCTCAAGCACGAGCGGCTCGGGTACGGCAGTATCCTGCTCAACCCAGCGTGAAAAATCAAGACCCGTATTCTTATCATTATACTCGACAGTTCCGTTTGCGAGCTTACAGCGTCTCAGAAGAACGACCTTTCCTCTCGCCTCGTCAAGCGTAGGTACTCTGTTTTCAAGAAACCATTTTTTCTCGTTACCCTTAATATAAGTATAAAACAGATTCTGGAAGCACTTTTCGCGCTCAGTATTAGAATCGTTCTTGAACTGAAAAGCGACAGTTTCGCTCGGGTTTTCTTTAAGAAATCTGTAAACGTGGGCGAGAACGTCGCTCAGGTCCATCTGAGGACCTTTTTTGTCAGGGGTGTTAAACGCCTTCGCAACGCCGTGCACCATTCCGAGCCGTTCGCCGAGCGACTGGACTCTGATATCGAGCGCTCTTATTCCAATACAGAGCTGCTCATATATATTCTTATCCTGACATCTTGAAATATGGGGGAACTGGACGTACTGCGTAACGCAGTCGTGTGTGCCGGGGATTGTGTAAAGAAAAAGACTTCTGCTTCCGTCAAGCTCAGCCATCCATCTTTTAAGATTTAAACTCATTTTTTCTCACCCTGAAAATTAAATTATTAAAAATTATAACATTTTTGCTCTTTTTATTCAATAGTGTGATATAATAAAAAAGATATTTGGCAAAGAAGGTGTAAAAATGCTGATTTTTGAAAAGGCGGGAATTATCTCGCAGGCTGACGATAAGACGAATATTTCATTCAGCTTCAATGTACCCGAGGGCGTAAAGGCGCTGAAGGTTAAGTACTCCTATAATCCGAAGGAAGTCGAGTTCAAGGCTGAGGCGCATCATCAGATTGAAGAGGCAATGCACAAGTATGGTATGCAGAATTACGATATCGACGGACTGATGCCTGTAAAAAATCTGATTACCCTTTCATTCGACGAAAACGGCAAATACCGCGGAGCGTGCCACAGGCAGCCGAACAGACAGCTGATTACTATAGCAGAGGAAAACAGCACGCCCGGGATAATCAACAAGCCGATTGAAGCGGGCAGGTGGGAGGTCGTGCTAAACGTCCACTATGCAGGCTGCAATATTCATTATTCAATAGAAATTGAAGGGAAAAACGTATGAGATATTACCCATGTGAGCTTCATTGCCACACCGTTCACAGCGACGGCGGTTTTACGGTAGACGCGCTGCAGAACTCGGCGAAGGAGGAAGGGCTCTCGCTGATTGCGCTCACCGACCATAACACGCAGAGCGGCTTTTCCGAAATTGACGACGGCGTTATCCCTGTTCTCAGAGGAATAGAATGGACGACTTACTTCGGCCATATGCTCGTTCTCGGCACGGACGGTTTCGTCGACTGGCGCGACGCTATACCGGAAAACATCGACGCGAAAATCGCCGAGGTTAAAAGTAAAAACGGGCTCGCAGGCGTGGCGCACCCGTTCCAGCTCGGCTCGCCGATGTGCACGGGCGGACGATGGGAATTCCGAGTAAACGACTGGGGCAAGGTTGACTATATAGAAATATGGCATATGGCGTTTTCGCACGACAACGTTGAAAATATGCTCGCGACTCAGTTCTGGACAGAACTGCTCGACCGGGGATATCACCTCGCTGCTACTAACGGGAAGGATTGGCACAGACCTGTTGAAGGTCACTTCGGCTGCACATATCTTCTTATGGACGAGCCGACTCCCGAAAACGCGAAGGAAGCTATCCGTAAAGGAAGAACTGTCGTTTCAAGCGGAGCAAAGTTCTTCTTTACCGCCGATATAATGGGCAGGGAATACTCCGTCGGCGATACAGTTCCGAGCGGCAGCGCAGTTATTAAAGCTTACACGGATATTTACGCGCGCAGAAAGTTTGCGGCAGTATCAGACATAACGTATAAGGAAATCAGAATCGTTACTAACGGCTCGGAATGCGCGGCGAAAGCGAGCCTCACCGACAGCGCAGTTACCCTTAACTTAAAAAGCGGAAATTGGTACAGAGCTGAATTATGGGGCGCCTTTAAAGGGTATGAAGCAATGCTCGCGGTAACTTCGCCCATATACGTAGAATAATACATAATAACTAATTACCCGGAGGACACTTTATTATGGAAAAAATACTTGTACTTGATTTTGGCGGTCAGTATAATCAGCTGATTGCAAGGC
>CAMPAT010000070.1 GCA_946633275.1 uncultured Clostridia bacterium | reverse complement strand
CTGAAATTAATCTTTCCCGAGAGCAGAAGAATTGCCGTTTCATTTTCAGCCTCGTTTATAGTAAGCACTTCGCCTTTTCTGAGCTTCTTTACGTAAATGTCCATAAGCATATCGGAATTTACGCCGTTCATTTCGCAAAGCACTTTTTTGCCGTTTTCATCGTATTCAGGTCTGTAAAGCATATTGTTTCTCCTTGATTATTCAGTAGGTGTCAGATTTTTGAGGCTTACGTCCATAATCGGAGCGGAGTGGGTAAGCGCTCCGCACGATACGAAGTCAACGCCGATTTCGGCGATTTCGCGCAACCTTGCTTTCGTTACGTTTCCGCTGCATTCCGTCTGCGCTCTGCCGTCAATCATCTCAACCGCCTTTTTCATTGTGGCGTTGTCCATATTATCTAGCATAATTATGTCTGCGCCTGCGTCAAGCGCCTCCTGCACCTGCTCCAGAGTTTCAGTCTCAATCTCGATTTTTCTTACAAAAGGTGCGTACGCCTTCGCCATTTCTATAGCTTTTGTGACAGAGCCTGCGGCGCCGATGTGATTGTCCTTGAGCAGTACTCCGTCGGAGAGGTTATAGCGGTGGTTTGTAGCTCCGCCGACAGTAACGGCGTGCTTTTCAAACGGGCGCATATTCGGAGTAGTTTTTCTCGTGTCGAGAAGGACTGTCTTGTATCCCTCAAGCTCGCTTACGTATTCTCTCGTCATCGTTGCGATACCGCTCATACGCTGGAGATAGTTGAGCGCCGTGCGCTCGCCGCTGAGAATAGCCTTTATATCGCCGTAGATAACGCCGATTACGTCGCCCTTTTTAACCTCGTCGCCGTCCTTGAAATTAGCTTCAAAACGTGACTTGTCATCAAGAATTTTAAACGTGCGCTCAAACACGTCAAGGCCGCAGATTATGCCGTCCTGCTTGCAGATGAGGTCAGCCTTGCCCTGCTTGTTCTCGGGCATAACGGCGTTAGTTGAAACATCTTCGCTCGTGATGTCTTCTTTAAGCGTGTTGATGATATAGTCGTCAACATTAATTTTCATTGTCACACCATTTATCATAGAAGTCCTCATCCTTTCTCTTGATTTCATCCATAATCAGCTTTCGGAATTCCTTTTGGATTTCCTTCTTATTCGGGTATGATTTGAGGTCGACGTCGGGGAAGTTCTCGTCCTTAACTTCGTTACTGCTTGCGATTAAGTCTGCAGCTCGTTTCGCAAACACAAGGCTTTCAAGCAGGCTGTTTGACGCCAGACGGTTCTTGCCATGAACACCGTTGCACGCAGTCTCGCCGACTGCCCAGAGGTGCTTCATCGAAGTCGCGCCGTTGATGTCAGTCTTAACTCCGCCCATCATATAATGCTGCGCAGGAGTTACGGGCACCTTGTCCCTGGTGATGTCGTAGCCCTCGTCCTTGCACGCTTCAAATATGTTCGGGAAACGCTCTGCGGCTTCTTCGCTCGTCATTGTCGGAAGTGTAAGGTAGACGTGGTCTGTGCCAAACTTCTTCATTTCGTCAACTATTGCGTTAGTAACAACGTCGCGCGGCTGAAGCTCGTCTGTAAAGCGCTCGCCGTTTTCATTAAGCAGGATTGCGCCCTCGCCGCGTACGCTCTCGCTGATGAGAAAACGTCTTCCGCTTTTCTTTGAATAAAGCGTTGTCGGATGAATCTGAATATAGTTCATATCCTGAAGCTCGACTCCGTGCTTCAAACTGAGCGCAAAAGAATCGCCCGTAATGTGCGGGAAGTTAGTTGAATTGAGGAAAAGTCCGCCGATACCGCCCGTTGCAAGAATAATGTCTTCTGCGATGATAGCGCCCATTTCGCCGTATTCGTCCTCGCATACAATTCCGTAACATTCGTTGTCGCGCTCAATGAGGTCAATCATAGTAGTACGAGTAACGAAGGTTATGTTGCGCCTTTTCATTGCGATTGCAAGGAGCGTATCTGTAATCTGTTTGCCCGTTTCATCCTTGTAGTGGAGAATACGGTTTTGCCTGTGAGCGCCCTCGCGCGTGTAGTCAAATTCGCCGCCGTTTTCAGTATCAAACTTGACTCCGAGATTAACGAGAGTTCCGATTATTTCGGGCGATGACTCAATCATAACCCTTACAGCCGCAGGATTGTTCTCGTAATGTCCTGCCTTCATCGTGTCTTCGTAATAGCAATTGAAGTCGGAAATGTTTTTGAGCACGCAAACTCCTCCCTGCGCGAGGTAAGAGTCGGCGTCCTTCAAATCCTCTTTTGTTATTATCAGGATTTCCTTGTCGTCCGGCAGACAAAGCGCAGTAAACAGTCCTGCCACGCCTGAACCTACGATTACGATTTGTGTTTTGATATAGTTGTCTCTTTCCATTTGCTTTACCTGATATAATTGTTTAAATTATATATTTTTGATTATACTTATTCTAATATATAAAATATTTTCATTAAAGTCAATAGGCAGTCTGTTTTAAGCGCAGTAAATATTTTTAAAAAGAGCATAAAACTATTGACAAACTTGTAATAATGTGTTACCTTTTTGTTACCGTAAAAAACACCAATATTTTGTTAATTGTTGCAATTTTTGCCTAAAGGCACAATATATTGGGACAAATGACAAAATATTTCAGATATTTTGTTGTATGCGAAAATTACATTTTGGATAAAATAAATAGTGTTTTATTCAAATCAGGCGTGTATTTTGGTATAATACATACGGCAAAAAAGATTTTATTCAATTTTATATATTAAAATCCCGACAATCAGGGGGCATCAAAGTGGAAAATTTTGTAATTAAAGGCGGACACGAGCTGTTTGGCGAAGTTAATATCAGCGGCGCGAAAAATGCGGCTGTTGCTATCATCCCTGCCGCTATTCTCGCAGGCGATGTTGTCAGAATTGAGAATATTCCCCAAATCAGCGACGTTCAGCTTATTATAGAGATACTTGACAGTATGGGCGCAGGTATCAAGCTTATTAATAAGAATACTATTGAAATTGACTCAACTAATCTTCAGTACCAGGGCGTACCGTATGAGCTCAGCTCCAAGTTCAGAGCGAGCTATTATCTCATCGGAGCTATGCTTGGCAGATTTAAGAAGGCTGAGGTTGCTATGCCGGGCGGCTGTAACTTCGGCGTCAGACCGATTGACCTTCATATCAAGGGATTTGAAATGCTCGGCGCAGATGTTGATATCGTTGACGGTATGGTTTGCGCAGAGGCAGATAAGCTTGTCGGCGCTTCTATTTATATGGACGTTGTGTCAGTCGGCGCAACTATTAACGTTATGCTTGCGGCAGTTCTCGCAAGAGGACTTACAGTTATTGAAAACGCCGCAAAAGAGCCTCATATCGTTGACCTTGCGAACTTCCTTAACTCGATGGGCGCGGACGTAAGAGGCGCAGGTACAGACGTTATTAAAATCCGTGGCGTTGAGAAAATGCACGGCTGCACATATTCGATTATTCCTGACCAGATTGAAGCCGGCACATATATGGTTGCGGCTACAGCCTGCGGCGGCGACGTTCTTGTCAAGAACGTTATCCCTAAGCACCTTGAGTCAATCAGCGCGAAGCTTATTGAGGCAGGCGCAGAGATTATTGAATACGACGACGCAGTCCGCGTAACGCGCTTCAAGCCGCTCACAAAATGTAATGTTAAGACAATGCCGCACCCCGGTTTCCCGACAGATATGCAGCCGCAGATGGCTATCGTTCTCGCTATTGCGAACGGTACGAGCATTCTTACGGAAAACGTGTGGGATAACCGCTATCAGTATATCGGACAGCTTCTCAGAATGGGCGCAAAAGTTCAGGTGGACGGCAAGATTGCCGTATTTGAGGGAGTCGAAAGACTTACGGGCGTTAACGTTAAGGCTACCGACCTGCGCGCAGGCGCAGCTATGATTATTGCAGGTCTCGTTGCGGACGGTACGACTACTGTTGAGAATATTAATTATATCGACAGAGGCTACGAGGACGTTGTTGCAAAATTCTCCTCGCTCGGCGCAGACATTAAGCGCGTTAAGACGGAGAATAAACAAACTGCAAAAACTGCAGGTTAAATACGATAATATGGGGAGGGTTTCCACGCCCTCCCGTTTTACATTGAAGGGAAAAATATGCCAAAGGTATGTCAGCTCTTTTCGGGCAGCAGCGGAAATTCAATATTTGTATCAAGCGGCGGCACAAAGCTTCTTGTTGACGCAGGCGTCAGCGCAAAGCGGATTGAAAACGCGCTGCTTGATATCGGCGAGAGCGCAGACGGACTTTCGGCGATATTTATCACTCACGAGCATTCCGACCATATTAAGGGCGTGCGCGTGCTTGCCTCGCGTTACGGAATACCCGTGTTTGCCGACGGAAGAGTGATTGAAGCAATGATTCGTACGGGCGACGTTAACGATAAGGTACATACAGAGTGTGTGAGCAGTAATACTCAGCTCGGCGGAATTGAGATAATACCGTTTGAAAATAGTCACGACAGCGCGGCGTGTCTCGGCTACCGTATTAATATGAAAAACGACAGGAGCGTCAGCGTCTGCACGGACACGGGAGTTATTACCGAGAGCGCAGAGAACACAATTAAAGGCAGCGACCTCGTTTTCCTCGAGTCGAACCACGAGGTTACTATGCTCCAGAACGGCGGATATCCTTATTATCTTAAAAAGCGCATACTGTCGCCGCGCGGACATCTGTCTAACGCGGCGTGCAGCGAGTTTGCCGCTCAGCTTATCGGAAGCGGAACGACGCGCCTCGTGCTCGCTCATCTCTCGCGCGAGAATAACCATCCTGAAATTGCGCGCCAGACTACGCTGTCTGCGCTCAATGACGCAGGATTTAAGGAGGAACACGATTTCCGCCTTCGTGTTTCCGCGCCCGTAAACTGCGAAAGGGCAATAGTATTATGATTAAAATTAATGTTATTGCCGTGGGAAAGCTTAAGGAGAAGTATCTGCGCGACGCTGTGGCAGAATACTCAAAGCGTATCGGCGCATATGCGAAAATAAATATTATTGAAATCAGCGAGCACCGCTGTTCTGATAATCCCTCGCCTGCAGAAATTCAGCAGGTTATTTCAAAAGAGGGCGAGCAGATTGTCGCAAAAATTCCGAAAAACTCTTTCGTCGTACCGCTTTGTATAGAAGGTGCGGAGAAAACGAGCGAGGAGTTTTCCACCGAAATTGAGAAGATTTCGCTCTCGGCAAGCGAGATTACCTTCGTTATCGGCG
>CAMPAT010000069.1 GCA_946633275.1 uncultured Clostridia bacterium | reverse complement strand
TGTCTTGTGCTATGGTGCCGGGTACAAACGGTCTTATATCGCCGTCGAGCGAACAAACCTCCTTAACCATACTTGAGGAAAGAAACATATTCTCCCCCCGAGCGCAGAGGAAAACTGTTTCCGCCTGCGGATAAAGCGATTTGTTAATGAGCGCCTGCTGGAATTCATACTCGAAATCAGACATCGCTCTCAGCCCCTTGACGATTGCAACTGCGCCTTTTTTCTTAACGTAGTCGACAAGAAGTCCGTCATATGTATCAACTTTTACATTAGGAAGGTCGATTGAGCGCCTAATAAGCTCCATACGCTCCTCCACAGTAAAAAGTGAAGCATTTTTATTCCTGTTGCTCATAACGAGGACGGTAACCTCGTCAAATATATCAGCCGCACGCTCTACAATGTCAATATGGCCGAGAGTAACAGGGTCGAAGCTACCGGGACAAATTGCCTTTTTCATAAACAAATTAATCCTTTCGGTAATATGTGAGTTTTGATTTGCCGTATTTCTTTTCGCGGACGATAACGAAGCTGCCTGCACGCTCGGGCAAGGACTCACCTGCCTTGCTCTCGCAAATAATCACTCCGTCGTCTGACATACGCTCAGCAAGAAGCGGGAGGCACTTCTCATAAAGACCGTCGCTGTAAGGAGGGTCAAGGAAAGCTATATCATAGCTTCCGCCGCGCATAAGAAAAGAAACAGCGTCTGCAAAAACAAGATTACTGCAGTCATCAAATCCGCAATGAGAGATGTTCCCCTCGATAACTTTATAGGCTGACCTGTTATTCTCAACGAAGGTGCATACTGCCGCTTTGCGGCTGAGCGCCTCAATACCGAGCTGGCCGCAGCCTGCAAACAAATCGAGCACGCGCCTGCCTTCAAGTTTAAACTGAATTGAACTGAAAAGCGCTTCCTTAACTGCCTGAGAAGTGGGACGAGTGACGTCCTCACCGCTCAGCGTTTCAAGCCTGCGTCCGCGCGCCGTACCTGTGATAACTCGCATAGTTCATTCCTTTTGCATATTAAGTCACTAAATATTATAACATATAAGGCATTTTAGTCAAGATATTTAGTAAATTTTAATTATTTTGATAATATTTTGCAATATCTTGTGCATTTGCACGCGAAATTCCGGGTACACTACACAACTCGTCGACTGTCGCTTCCTTGATTTTTGCGATAGTTCTGAACTCTTTAAGCAGGGCTTTAGCCTTTTTTTCGCCTATTCCGTCGATTTTCATAAGCCCTGACGAAAAAGAAGATTTCCTGTGTTTTTTACGGTGATATGTGATAGCGAAGCGGTGCACTTCCTCCTGGATACGCGATACGAGAGTAAACGCGCTGCGGTGAGAATTAATCTCAATTTCTCCGCCGCCGTAAGCAATAGCCCTCGTGCGGTGCTTGCTGTCCTTAACCATACCGAAAACGGGAACATCGATATTCATCTCTTCAATAACAGGAAGAACTGCGCTGACCTGCGGCGCGCCGCCGTCAAGAAGAATAAGGTCAGGCTTAATCTTAAAGGTGCTGCCCTCGTCGTCCTCATAATAATGCTTAAAACGGCGCGTAAGAACTTCATTCATAGAGCCTACGTCGTTCTGACCGTCAAATCCTTTAATTGCAAAGCGCTTATACGCGCTCTTCATCGGTCTGCCGTTATGGAATACTACCATACCTGCGACATTGTCTGCGCCGAAGGTGTGGGAGATATCGTAGCTCTCAATATACTCGGGCGGTTTCGGCAGTCCGAGGAGCCCTGCGAGCTCTTCAAGCGCCGCCATTTCCCTGCCGAGTCTGCCCTGATTTTGCGCAAGGTGCTCGTTTGCATTCTTAATGCACATATTTACGATTGAGAGGTGCTCGCCCTTCTGAGGGTGGATAATTTCGAGCTTTTTGCCGCGCATACTTTCAAGGTGCTGAATAAGCAGCTCCTCGCCCTCGATTTCGCCGTCAACCGCAATTCGCGACGGGATATAGTCGCGCATTGAATAATACCGTTCAATAAGCTCAAAGCGCGCCTCTGCCAAATCGTCAACGCTGTCGAGAAGCCAATGTTCAGTATCGTAAAGCCTTCCGTTTCTGAATCGCAGAACGTCAAAACAAGCCTTCTTTGCGCCGTTTACGAGCGCAAAAACGTCCTCCTCGGGAACGTTAATAGAAACAACCTTCTGCTTTTCGTCAAGGTTCTTAATCGCCTTAATTCTGTCGCGCAGCTTTGCTGCTTTTTCAAACTCAAGACTTTCGGAATATTCCTGCATTCTCGCAGTCAAATCACGTACTGTTTTCGCGCTTCCTCCCTTCAAAAACGCAACGGCGTCGTCGATACTCTGTCTGTATTCTTCAGGAGTTATCTGCGCGTTGCAGGGAGCGGAGCAAAGCCCCATAAATCCGTTAAGACACGGACGCGATTTACCAAAGTCGCGAGGAAACTGCTTATTGCAGGTCGGGAGCTTAAAAATCTTAAGCGTCTCCTCAACTGCTTTCTTAACGGAAAAATTAGAAATGAAAGGTCCTATATAAGTTGCGTTCTCGTCGTCCATACGGTAACACTCGCGTATGCGCGGAAACTCCTCCTTAGTGACCTTGATATAATTATATCCTTTGTCGTCCTTGAGTAAAATATTATATTTCGGCATATGCTGCTTAATCAGCGAGCATTCAAGGACGAGCGCTTCAAACTCTGTATCGCAGAGAATGTAATCAAAATCATCTACATTCTCGACCATCCTGATGACCTTAAGCGAATGGTTTGAATGGCTGCCGAAATAGGAGGAAACGCGATTTTTAAGCGCCTTTGCCTTGCCGATATAGATAATCTTCTTATCCTTGTTCTTCATAATATAAACGCCGGGCGTGAGCGGAAGCGCCATCGCCTTGCGTCGCAGCTCCTTTTCGGTCAAGTGAATTCCTCCTTCCTGAATAACAAGTCAATAGAATGCGACAGCTTCCCCTCAGGGAAGCCGAAACATTAAAATTATAGTCGCTTTAGTTATGCTTTTTTAGCCTTCGGCTTAGAGGTTTTTTCCTCATAAATTGTGGCAACCTCTTCTGCGTCGCCCTGAGCAATAATTGTACCGTGGTCAAGGAGAATCGCCTTATTACAGATTTCCTTAACCTGGTCTATATTATGCGATACGAACAGTACCGTAACGCCTCTGTCGAACATCGAGCTAACCTTGGCAAGGCTCTTCTTCCTGAACTTTGCGTCGCCGACGGAGAGAACCTCGTCGAGAATGAGCACATCAGGATCAACTGCAGTAGCAATCGAGAAGCCGAGACGGGCTCTCATACCTGACGAATAATTCTTAACAGGCACTTCAATAAAGTGCCCGAGCTCCGAGAACTCAATAATCTCATCCACCTTGCTCGAAATATAATCGCGCGAGTAGCCGAGTATAGCTCCGTAAAGATAAATGTTCTCACGTCCGGAATAGTTCGGCTCGAAGCCTGCGCCGAGCTCAAGAAGAGGAGCGATAACGCCCTTCTTGAACACTTCGCCCTCGGTCGGCTTATAAACGCCTACAATCGCTTTAAGAAGCGTACTTTTGCCGGCGCCGTTGAAGCCGAGAATCGCAAGACGTTCGCCCTTCTTAACCTCAAAATTAACGTTATTGAGCGCAACAAACTGGTTATGCTTAATAGTGCCCTTAATCTTGCGGATAAAGAACTCCTTAAGATTATCAACCTTCTCCTGGTCAAGATTGAATTTCATCGAAAGATTTTCAACCTTGATAACAACCTCATCATCTGGTGTTACGTTTAATTCTTCTCTGATTTCATCCATAATTTTCACCTTTTTCAGCAATTATTTGCCGCTGTCGAGCTTATCAGATTTCATTTTCCATATAATCGCCATAACTGCAAGCGACGCCACCGTAAGCAGTCCGCCCGTGATACCCACAGCGCCGATTGACGAATTGAGATAACTCATAATTGAGTTGGTAAGATAAGCCGGGAAAAAGTATAACTCTTTCGTTTCATATATTACGCCGTAAACGGCGCAGAGCAAGAAGCACACGAGAGCCGACGCGGAAATTGCGTGGGCAATGCTTCTCAGATTTCTGTAAGCCTCGCTTCCGAGAGCGATAACAATCAGCGCAAGAACTACGCTGAGAACGCCGCCGACAACAAGAGTCACGAGCGATATTGTCGAGCCGAGATTTGCGAGCGTCTCGACCTTGTCAAGATACGGGAACATCATACGTTTTGAGAGATACTGCGTGATATTCTCAGAAAGCAATTCTGTTCCGTCGAGTTGACCTTTGGCAATTTTAATACCGTTCACCTTAAGAGCTGTATGAATACTGCTCTCAAGCGTAGTATTTAGCTCACCAAGCTTGTCCTGATAGACATTCTGGCTGTATTTTTCATCAAGGGACATTGTACCGATAATGAACGCTCTGTTAATATCGTCAACTGTCGCCAAAGTCAAAACTTCGTCAACCGCCTCGGCAGGAACGCCGTTTTCCCTGCACATATCCTCAGCGTATGTAAGCACGTCGTCGTGCAGAGCGCAGACATATTCTCTGTTTGTGAAAATATCGCCGAGCTTGTCTTTATCAAGCGGAACGGCTTTCGCCGCAGCGCTGAGCGAAAACAGGGTCAGAAACAGGAACAGCAGAAATGCGCAAAAATATCTCGACTTTCTGTAAGCCTTGGTATCCGAGCTTCTGCGGCGTTTTGAACGGCTGTGAGAATTAGACGAAGTGTGAGAATGAGAATGTGTAGAATTACTGCTCATTACTGCACCTCCTCGCCGAGCGTTGCTACAACCATAAGCTTCTGCTTGCTCTGATAAGCGTATGCGTCGCTGTTAATCTGCGTTGTAAGGAGCAGGTACTCGCCCTTCACCTTTTTGCTGTACTCAGTACCCGTCGCAATTTCCTTCACGGTGTACTGATAATCTGCGTTAGGCGTTTGTACAGTAAAGACGTCGCCCTTTTTAACGTTCTTAAGCGCTTTAAACGCAGTTGACGCGTCGCCGTCAATATGAATTTGTTTTCCCTCGCCGAAAATTCCCTGCTTAGTCGAAAGACCTGCGCCGTATCTCTTAGACACGCGATTAATTCCGTAATAAACATCGCATCCGACTGCGGCGTTATTGCATTCGATAGTACACAGCTTATAGCAAAGACTGATACCGTCGCGCGTCATTTCTGCGCCGTCCTTCTGACATTCGGTAAAGTAATCATCGCTGACGTCAAGGTCGCTCAGTTCAAGGTGAAGCGTCTTCTGCGCGTCGTGCACC
>CAMPAT010000068.1 GCA_946633275.1 uncultured Clostridia bacterium | reverse complement strand
GAGCCTGTCTCGCAGCTTGACCCCGTGAGCGCAGCTTCGTTTTATGACGTAATCCGTCAGATGCACCGGGATTTGAATACAACAGTTATTATGTCTGAGCATACGCTCGAAAATGTATATGATATAGCTGACAGCGTTCTCATTCTTGACGGCGGAAAGCTGCTTATCAAGGATGACAAAAGCGCGGCGGCAAGCTTCATTAAGAACAGCCAAAGCCGGCTTATTAAAGCGCTTCCTGCGAAGCTTCGCGCTGACGGTATTTCCGGGGAAAAGGAGGAGTTTTACTTCGGCGAAGCTGCGCTTTGTGCAAAGAACCTTTACTATGCATATTCTAAAGGTCAGGATATCCTGCAGGGACTCGATATAAAGCTTTATAAGAACAAAATCAACGCCGTTGTCGGACCGAATGCGAGCGGAAAGAGTACGCTCCTCAAGGTGCTTTGCGGCGTTAATAAGGCATACCGCGGCAAAATCAAAACCGATTTAAAGGCGTCAATGCTTCCTCAGAACGTGTTTGACCTCTTCACACGCGAAACGTGCGGCGAGGAAGTGCAGTTCGGCGAGATTACGCGCTTACTCGGCATTGACGACATAAAGGACTTCCACCCCTATGACATTTCGGGAGGACAGGCGCAGCGCCTTGCGCTGGCAAAGGTGCTCGCTCAAAATGCAGATTTAATTCTTCTCGACGAGCCGACTAAAGGCTTTGACTGTATCCTCAAAGCTCAGCTCGGCGAGCTTCTTAAGAAGCTCTGCTCAGACGGCAAAACAGTCGTTATCGTTACTCACGACCTTGAGTTTGCGGGCGACTATGCTGACGTGTGCTCGTTTTTGTCACGCGGAAGGATTGTCGCCACAAAGCAGACTGAGGAGTTTTTCAAAAATCTTAATTTCTACACAACCCCGCTTGCGCGCTTGACTGAAGGCAGGCAGATATAGGTATAATATGAAAAAAGCTTTACTTGTAATTTTGCTCGCTCTTCCGCTTTTGTCCGCGGTGGCGTGGCAGCTGTTTTTCGCCGATACGGTGAATTATTATATTGCCGCAGTTTCGGTGCTGATACTTTCAATGCTTCCGTTTTTCGCTTCGTTTGAAGGGGAGAGAATTACGGCGCGTGAGCTTACGCTGACAGCAACTCTCATTGCGCTTGCTGTAATTTCGCGCGCGGCGTTTTACCTGATACCGCAGGTGAAGCCGATTGCTGCGGTTGTTATCGTTTCAGCAGTCTGTCTCGGGGCTGAGAGAGGATATATTATCGGCGCGTTTTCGGCGTTCGTATCAAACTTCATATTCGGGCAGGGGATACATACCCCGTTCCAGATGGTTGCGCTCGGGCTCGTTGGCTTTATCGCAGGACTGATATTTCAAAAGCTTAAGGCTAACAAATACACCCTCGCCGCCGTGGGCTACCTCCTTGCGTGCGTGCTGTACGGACTGATTGTCGACATCTCCACAATTCTCGTTATGTACGGCAGCCATATCACGCTTGCGGGCGTAATCTCGGTCTACGTAGCGGCAGTACCGTTCAATTTCGTGTTCGGTATGTCAACCGCAGTGTTCCTCTTCCTGTTCGGCGAGCCGTTCATAAGGAAAATTCAGCGCGTTGACGCAAAATACGGCTTAACAGTCGGCAGACCTTAATAATAAATTGACATTATATTTTATAAGTGATATAATCTTTTGCAGAAAAATCAAAGGAGATTTAACAATGAAATATTCAGAATTTCCACAGGCTGTAATTAAGGAAAATGTTAATTACACGGTAAAAGAAATTACAAATGTTATCAAGCGTTACGGTCCGCGCGAGTCGGGCAACGATAACTGCTACGCGGCGCAAAAGCATATTAAAAAGGAGATGGATACCTTCTGCGACGAGTCGGGATTTGAGGAGTATCAGATGGCGCCGAAGGCTTTTCTGCACTTCACAAAAACTGTTTCGCTTCTCACGATTGCAGGAATAGTTATTCCGCTTCTTCTTGTGTTCCTCGATGTTTTTGACAATATCGGACCTAATCCGTTTTTTGTACCTCAGATTATAGCAGGCGCTCTTTCGCTTATCAGTATCGCAGTTGCGGCGCTTCAGCTGGGCTTTTACATTCCGTTTTGCGATGTGTTTTATAAGAAAAAGCCTGCGCATAACTTCTACGCAGTACGCAAGCCGCAGGGCGAGGTTAAGAAAAGGCTGATTATCTCAGGTCACGTTGACGCCGCTTACGAATGGCGCCATGTCCTTTACAGCACTAAGGTTAATCTTATGTTTCCGCTTATGGCGTGGACAATCTGCGGAGTTATTCTTTCCGTAGTTGTCTCAATTCTTGCAGTTATTGCAGGACTTACTGATATGGGCGCTTTCGGCAGCTTTATGGTTAACGGAAGCTACTATCTCCATTTCATTAACGCATTGGGAATGATGACGCTTTTCTATTTCGTTGATTTCAGCACAATTTCTCCCGGTGCAAACGATAACCTTACGGGCACATATGCCGCAGTATGCGCAATCCGTATGCTCGATATGGCAGGCGTTGAGCTTGAAAATACAGAGCTGGTAACGATGATTACCGACGGCGAGGAAGCAGGGCTCAAGGGCACAACAGCATGGGCAAAGGCGCATAAGGAGGAGTACGCAAACGGCGATGTTGAAACTGCAGTTATCTGCGTTGATACACTCTGCGACCTTGATGATTTCAACGTTTATCACAGGGATATGAACTCGCTCGTTAAGAACGATGAGGAGCTGAGCAATTTCGTTAAGGAGGCAGGCGCAGAGGCAGGCTATGAGGATATGAAGCTTTCGAGCGTGTTTATGGGCTCGTCAGACGCAGCCGCTTTCTCGAAGGCAGGCATTAAATGTACCGCCATTGCTGCTATGGACCCGTCGCCGGCTGATTATTATCATAATCGCCGCGACAACGCAGACAGACTTAATCCTGACGCTATTGAGGCAGGATATAAAGTATTGCTTTCAACAATTCTTAAATACGACGCAGAATAATTATTTGTTCAATCGGGGGGAACTCCGGTTGAACATTTTGCATTTTTGATAAGGGGAGTTTTGTATATGCCTACTGCAAAAACATATACGAAAAAAGAAGCCGCAATGTACCTTACCGGTATGTTCGGACAGAATATGATTTATAACGTTATCGCGACGGGACTGTATTTTTATCTGCAGAATGTTATCTGCCTTCCTGCAGTTGCACTCGGCTGGATATTCGCTATAGCTCGCGTGTGGGACGCTGTCAATGACCCGATGATGGGCGCTATCGTTGATAAGACTTCGTCAAAATGGGGAAAGTGCAAGCCGTATCTTATGTTTGCGCCTCCGATTATATGCGTTATAACCTGCGCTACGTTTCTTAACGGGAATTACGCCGTAGCCAAGGAGCAGGGCAGAACGGGCGCAATGATTGCTATTGTCGCCTGGGCGGCGCTTTCGTACATTCTGTGGGGAATGAGCTACACTATCGGCGACATCCCTCTCTGGGGAATTATCAGCCGTATGAGCGAGGTCGAGAAGGACAGAGCAAAGCTGATTTCCGCCGCAAGGATTGTTGCTTCAATCGGCGCTGCGGCAGTAGTAGTTTCAATCGTCGCAGTTTCTCAGGCAGCTAACGGTATGCTCGGTGAGAGCACAAACGCGCAGAAGGGCTTTATCGTTGTCGGAATAGGGATGACGGTTGTGGCTTCGCTTCTGTTTGAAGTCGCAGGTCTCGGCGTAAAGGAACGCGTTCCGTCGTCCGATGAGAAGAAAACTATGAAGGAAAGTATCGCGCTTATGTGGAAGTGCGTTCCGTTTCGCAGAATACTCATCAGCGGTATTCTCCGCTCGCCGCTTCAGCTTATGATGATAGTTATTCTCACGCTGTTTACTTACTACTTCTGCGACGGCGATTTGCAGCGCGCGTTTACCGAGCCGAGCATTCTCATAATTCTTATTATTATGGGCGGCGGCTATTTCGTAGGGCAGTTTGCGGCTATGCTTCTTTGCCCCGTGCTTATGAAGAAGCTCAGCGTCAAGACGATGTATAACCTTACTGCGATTACTGCAATTCCAACGGCGTTCATTTTTGTTACATATCTTATCGCTCCGACTGAGCTCAGCCAGATGAAATGGGTTATTATCGACGGTATATGCTTCTTGATTTCGGGCATAGGCTTCGGCGCAATTAACGTGTGCCAGTCGATTATGATTTCGGACTGTATTGACTATGAGGAGTATCACCACGGCTACCGCCCCGACGGAATTTTCTTTTCGGGTCAGAGCTTTATTACGAAGCTCGCCGCAGGTATCGCCTCTATCATCTCGTCGTACGTTTACGCTTCTGTAGGATATACGGATGTCAATATTGAAAAGATGAATAAGGCTCTTGAGCAGGGCGCAAGCTTTGCTCGCGACTATATGCAGTATTCAAAGGCGATGTGGTTCATTCTCACAGTACCGCCTGCAATCGGTATTGCTATAGCGGTAATACCTACTCTTAAATACGAGATTACGACTGCCGACCACGATAAAATGCTTGAAGAGCTTGTTAAACGCCATTCCGAAATGGAGCAGGGCAGCGAGGAATAATAATGACGCTTAATTTTAAAGACGGTAGATTCAGAATATTAATGATAGCCGATACTCAGGAGGGCAAAAACGTCAGTCCCGACACTCTCGCGCTGATTAACGCTTCGCTCGATGAGGCGAAACCCGATATGGTAGTTTACAGCGGCGACCAGATTTGGGGCAAGCGCAATTTCAAGGGCGACAGGGGCGAGATTACGCGAGTACTTACGCAGCTTACTCAGCCTGTCAGCAGCCGCGGCATTCCGTTTGCAGTCTGCTTCGGCAATCATGACAGACAGACGGGTATGAGTAACGCCGACCAGTTTGAGATTTATAAAACGCTCGACTGCTTTATCGGCGAGAGCGACCCCGAAATCGACGGCGTCGGCAACCATTGCTTTGAAATCAAAGACGGAGACGACGTTAAGTTTTTGCTTTACACTATTGACAGCCACTCAAACCTGAAAATCGGCTACGATAATGTGCACGAAAATCAGCTCGAGTGGTACAGAAGTATTCGTGATAAATATGAAGAAAAGACGGGCGCGCCTGTCCCGTCAGTCGTAATCCAGCATATTCCGATTTGCGAGGTGTTTGAGCTTCTTACTAAGGTGAGAAGGACGACGCGCGGCGCAGTTCGCGGCTTCAGAACGCACGAGGGCGAGTATTTTGTCCTCAACCGTGACAGAGTGAACGGCGAAGGCTTTATGAAGGAAAGTCCTGCCGACC
>CAMPAT010000067.1 GCA_946633275.1 uncultured Clostridia bacterium | reverse complement strand
GCAGGCCCTGTCCTCGTCTACGGCACGGCAACGAGTTTTATTTACGGGTTGATTATTTTTATATTTAAGTTATATTAAAAGGGAGGCAGCGCCCCCCCATTTTTTGACTGTGTATTTTTAACTAGCACATTTACTACAAGGTCTATAACCTCTACCTTGTGCTTCGTTCAAAGTAATCGAATACGAATTCTTTCCTCCACAACTTGAGCTGAAATGATAGCATTCTCCTGACGGCGTAACATAAACTGTACTGCTTGTATCTTTCGTAGTCGTTTCAGGCTTTTTAACATGAACTAATACACTATCAGTTTTATAATTATTCTTGTTTGTTTTGAAAATTATTTTTGTCTTACCAGCCTTTTTAGCAGTAATCTTAAATCCATAATCGCCACTATAAGTAGTACCGTCACTTTCAATTGAAACAATTCCTTGTTTCTCAATAACGGGACTTATTTCCAAATCATCATCAAGAATATCATCTTCATAGTGATGTAAGTATACAGTTCTATTATCGTCTATATCAAGCCAAATCTCTTCATAATCATCTTCAATATATAAATATATTTCTTTTTTTGTAGTTGCCTCTGTCGTGGTTTCCGTAGTTATTTCAGCAGTAGTAGTTGTTGTGGTGGTTGTGGAATTATTTGTTGTTTCTGTCGTAGTAACAAAAGAAGTTGTTGTTTCATCTGGTGTACTACCCTCAAACTCAGACATAAAAATGCCAAACGAAGTAAACAAAAAACCTGCGACAAAAATCAGCGAGAACAGTTGAATAATATTTATATTACCATAAACGCTATTTACTTCTCTCCTAAGTTCTTCTCTATTTTCTATTATTTCTTTTTTAGCTTTTCGTTTCTTAATAAAATTCTTCGAGTTAATATTTTCATTATTAATTATTTCAACATTGTGGTCGTCCGGATAATAATGAGGAAAGAAAAAATCATATACTTTCAGATTATCAGGAAATATTTTAACGATAAACTTAAAAGGAACTGAAATAATAATAGCAAAAACAGAAACAATAAAAAGAATCCATTTAGTAAAAACTAATGAAAGTATAGCTACAGCAATACAAACAAAGAACAGAACTGTCCTGATTTTCTCGCGCGTTTCAAGGCCATTTTCTTGGTTTTCAATATCTTCTTCTAGACTATAATTCAATAATCTCTCTTGTTCTGCTTTGCGTTCTTTTCTTCCCATAATCTTTACTACTTTCTATAATGTTAACCATATTATAGCAGAAAAAAACATATTGTTCAATAATTACAAGTAATGATTCCTGTTAATTAACAAGTTGCGCTTTAGGAACAATGGTACCCATCAGAGGTTTCGCAAATTCGGTAGTCGCGCCTGCGCTCGAATTCCAGCACGAGGGTTACGTCCTCGGCACAGCCGCGCAGATGTTCTCAATCGCTGGCCCCGTCATCGTCTACGGCACAGCGGCAAGCGTGATTTACGGACTTATAATCTATATTTTCAACCTATATTAAGAAACAGGGTTTTGTACTGTCTGCACAATTTGGGGCAGTTCAATTTCCACTCTGCGAATAATTGCTCCGAATACTATACCAAACGCAACAAAAATACAGCCGCCGATTGCTCGGAGGCTGTATTTTTCGTAGGCTGTAAAATTTTATAAGCTTCATATTCAAGCTGTACTGAAAAAGCACATCCTGCGGATGTGCTTTTAATAGCTCTATAGCTTCTTTGCACGGTGTTTCCTGATACTCTGAGTGAAGGCGTCCTTCCACAGCACAGGATTAAAGATAAGAAGCATCGGGAAAAGCTCAAGCCTTCCGGCAAGCATATCAAAAATGAAAACATACTTGCTCGGCGTACTGAAAAAGCCGAAATTCTTTGTCGGTCCGACAAGCTCTAAGCCGGGTCCGATATTATTAATAGTCGCAGCGACAGCCGTAAAGTTAGTGAGCAGGTCATGCCCCTCGAGAGACACAAGGAACATCGACAGCACAAAAACGAACATAAATGTAATCAAATAAATATTAGTCGCCTTTACAGTATTTTTGTCGAGCGTTTTACCATCCATCTTCATATTCTCGACGCTCTTAGGATGAACGTATAACCTGATTTCACGCAGCACGCTCTTCCCTGCCACGATAAAACGAGAAACCTTGATACCGCCGCCTGTACTGCCTGCGCAAGCGCCGATAAACATAAGGAACACGAGCACCGTTTTAGCCGCTCCGTGCCACATATCAAAGTCAGCGGTTGAGAAGCCTGTCGTCGTGATTATTGAAGCGACCTGGAATGCAGAGTGTCTCAGCGCGTCCGAAGCGCCGTAAAACTCGTGATAAGTCGCCGCAAAGAGAATACACGTTGACGATATAATCAAGAGGAAATACCATCTTATTTCATCAATAGAAAGCGCTCTCTTAAACTGTCCGAATATGAGCAGGAAGTAGACGTTAAAATTAACGCCGAACGCGAGCATAAACGCTGTTACAACCCATTGTATGTACGGCGAATAGCTTGCAATACTGTCGTTTTTAATACCGAAACCGCCCGTACCTGCCGTGCCGAACGCAGTAGTTACGGCGTCAAACAGCGGCATTTTTCCCGCTACGAGCATAACGATTTCCGCAACAGTAATAAATACGTACATAAGGTACAGATAACTTGCGGTAGTCCTCATTTTCGGTCTGATTTTGCCTACAGACGGACCCGGGCTCTCCGCTTTCATAAGATTAATATTAGAGCCCGTTCCGCCCGAAAGCGGCACAATTGCAAGCAGGAACACGAGTATTCCCATACCGCCTATCCAATGGGTAAAGCTGCGCCAGAAAAGCATACTTTTCGGCAGCGACTCAACCTCGCTGAGAATACTTGCGCCCGTTGTTGTAAATCCGGAAACAGTTTCAAAAAGTGCGTCAGTAAAATTCGGAATAACTCCCGAAATAACAAACGGCAAACAACCGAAAAGGCTGAGAAAAATCCAGCTGAAGCCTGTTGCAACGCAGCCTTCTTTAAGATAAAAAACGTTATCATTCGGCTTCTTGAGTCCCATTGCCGCGCCGACCAAAAGACAGATTACCGACACCGCAAGGAATGACAGCACCTCTTCCTCGTTATAAACAAGCGCCACAATGCACGGGAGAAGGAGCATTGCCGCTTCAAGTATTAGCACATATCCTAAAATTCGTCTGATTATTGAAACATTCATACTTTACGCCAAAATATCTCCTATATCGTTAAAGCCTTTGTTAGTCGTAACAATCATAACCGTATCGCCGGGGAGAATGCTGTCGCGTCCGCCGGGTATAATAATTCTACCCTTACGGTTGATAAACGCGATAAGCAGATTCTTCTTGAGCTGAAGCTCCATAAGCGGCTTGCCCGTAATCCCTGCATAATCCTCATCAACGCGGAATTCAATCGCTTCTGCGCGCTGGGAGAACATATGATACAGCGTCTCAATATTATTACTGCGCGAAGCGCTCTTCGCCCTTACGTAAGCGATAATTGCTTCAGCTGTAATATATCTCGGATAAATGATTGAGCCGAGGTCGAGACCGTCGATTACGTCGTTAAACGTAAGTCGGTTAATTTTTGTAATAACCTTTGCGCTCGAAACTCTGTTTGCATAGAGGGTGAGAAGGATATTCTCCTCGTCGCTTCCCGTAAGCGGAATGAACGACTCAACCGACTCAATTCCCTCTTCACGCAGCAAATCCTCGTCCGTGCCGTCGCCGTTAATAATAACAGACTTCGGCAGAAGGATTGAAAGCTCCTCGCAGCGCTCCCTGTTCTTTTCAATTATCTTAACGCTTATTCCCATATGGTGAAGCTGACGCGCAAGGTAATACGCGCTGTCGCCTCCTCCGATAATCATCGCGTCTTTAACGTGGTTCGTATTAAAGCCGACAGATTTAAAGAACTCCTTAACGACTTTTCGCGGAGCTGCAACGGAAACGTTATCGCCCGCCTCGATTTTGAAATCACCCGACGGGATATGTATAATGCCCTGACGTTCAACGGCACAGATAAGCACGTTATCCGTCTTTGCGCCGACTTCGGCGACAGTCATTCCCGCAAGCATTGAACTGCTCTTAACTTTAAATTTAACAAGCTCAGCCTGTCCATGCGCAAACGAATTAACGTCCAGCGCAGTCGGCAGCAACAGCACGCGCGCCATCTCTCGCGAAGCCTCAAGCTCAGGATTAATAATCATCGCAAGTCCGAGCTTGTTACGGAGATAATCTATCTCAAGGCTGTAATCAGGATTGCGCACCCTGGCAATAGCCGCGCAGTTACCCACACGGCGCGCAACAGTACAGCAAAGCAGATTTAACTCATCAGAATCAGTAACTGCGATTATCAAATCCGCGTCCTTGATTCCGGCTTCCATCTGCATGGAAAAGCTTGCGCCGTTGCCCACAACGCCCATAATATCATAAAAGTTAATAAGCTCGTTTATAAGCTCCTTATCCTTATCAATAACGGTAATCGAATGTCCCTCGGCGCTGAGCTGCTCTACGAGCGTTATGCCGACTCTGCCGCAGCCGACAATAATAATATTAAGTCCTTTTGCCTTTTTCTTATGAAGCACAAAAATCACCTCTGTGATTATAATCAAGATTACTATATCACTTTAATTAATAAATTACAAGATACAAATTAAATAAAGGCGCCCTGATGGACACCTTTAAATAATACGAGAATTATCTCATAGACTCTTCGTAAGCCTTAATCATCTTCTTAACCATCTGACCGCCTACTGAACCAGCCTGCTTTGACGTAAGGTCGCCATTATAACCCTGCTTAAGGTTAACACCTACCTCAGAAGCTGCTTCCATCTTGAAACGGTCGAGAGCTTCACGAGCCTCAGGTACTACAGTCTTGCTGTTCTTTGCCACTTAAATACACCTCTTTTGCAATTTATTGCAGGGCAATGATACAAAGCGTATTACGCCCTGCAAACATTTTGCCTTGCAAATATATTTTGTGCGGTGTATTGAAAAATACAAGTTGTAAATTTTGTCAAATGTAATGAATTTTTGTTTTCGTTAGCTATTTGTGTTTATATATCACAAAATCAAAGTCGTTTTGTTCAATAATTATATAGTTTTATCTTTTAAGCAATTCTGAAGTTACGGGGAATTCAAAGTACGTTGCAGGGTACGGTTCGTCTTTTAGTGTGAAGTGCCACCATTCGCAATCGATTGGCTCGAAGCCGTGCTTGAGCATTACTGAGCGAAGAAGCATACGATTATTGTACTGCTCGTCGGTTATGCCACGATAGTCGGGATGAGATTTCTCGCTGAAGTAATCGAAG
>CAMPAT010000066.1 GCA_946633275.1 uncultured Clostridia bacterium | reverse complement strand
CGCGAAGAGCCGCGATATCCCGGTAGGTCCCGGACGTGGCTCGGGCGCGGGCTCAATCGCCGCGTACTGTATCGGAATTACCGACCTTGACCCTATGAAATACAACCTCATTTTTGAGCGTTTCCTCAATCCCGAGCGTGTTTCTATGCCTGATTTTGATATCGATTTCTGCTATGAAAGACGGCAGGAGGTTATAGATTACGTTACGGAAAAATACGGCACGGACCACGTGGCGCAGATTGTAACCTTCGGTACGCTCCAGACCCGCGCCGCAATCCGCGACGTAGGGCGCGCAATGGGTATGCCTTACGCGGCAGTTGACGCCGTTGCAAAAATGGTGCCAAATGATTTTAAAATAACTATTGAAAGAGCTATAGAGAAAAGCCCTGCTTTGAGGAAAGCAATGGCTGACAGCGAAGAAGTCAGCCGCTTGATTGAAACGGCACGACAGGTTGAGGGCATGCCGCGTAATACGTCGACGCATGCCGCAGGCGTCGTTATCACTCGCGACCCTGTGTCGAGCTACGTTCCGCTTGCGACGAACGACGGACTTGTAGTAACTCAGTATATTATGACGACGCTTGAGGAGCTCGGTCTGCTGAAGATGGACTTCCTCGGACTTCGTACGCTCACCGTCATTGACGACGCGTCAAAGGCGGCAGGAATTAATATTCACGGTATTCCGATTGACGACTCAAAGGTGTACAAGCTGTTTGCAAAAGGACAGACGGAGGGGATTTTCCAGTTCGAGAGCAGCGGTATGAAGCAAATGCTTATGAATCTTAAGCCGACTGCGCTCGAGGATTTAATCGCTGCAACTTCGCTATACCGCCCGGGCCCTGCAAGCCAGATTGACACATTTGTGGAGAATTCAAAAAATAAGAATAATATAAGATATGACACTCCGCTTCTTGAACCGATACTGAAGAACACGTACGGCTGTATGGTTTATCAGGAACAGGTTATGCAGATTTTCCGCTCGCTCGCAGGATATTCCTACGGCAGAGCTGACGTGGTGCGCCGCGCTATGAGTAAGAAGAAGCACGACGTTATGGAGCAGGAACGCGGCACATTTATTGAAGGCTGCGCGAAGAATAATATCGATTATAAAACGGCGAACGGTATTTTTGATAAAATGACCGATTTTGCCTCGTATGCGTTTAATAAATCCCACGCCGCCTGTTATGCGCTCGTTGCGTATCAGTGCGCTTATCTTAAGACTTATTATCCTGCAGAATTTATGGCGGCGCTTCTTACTTCGGTGCTCGATTCGTCAAATAAGGTCGCGCGATATATCGCGGAGTGTAAGCGCCTCGGTCTGCGCCTTGCACCGCCGAATATTAATGCGTCGATGAAGGGATTTACGGCAAACGGCAGAATTATTAATTACGGTCTGCTTGGTATTAAAAATCTCGGAAACGATTTTATTGAGGAGATTATCGCTGAGCGCCAAAACGGAAGCTTTGAAAACCTGTTTGACTTTTGCGAACGTATGCAGAGCAGACACTTTAACCGCAGAGCAGTAGAATCGCTTATCAGGTGCGGCGCGCTCGACGGACTCGGCGCAAACAGACGCCAGATGCTGCAGGGACTTCCTGTAATTACTAC
Organism: uncultured Clostridia bacterium; assembly: GCA_946633275.1. Lineage (GTDB taxonomy): Bacteria > Bacillota > Clostridia > Oscillospirales > Acutalibacteraceae > Eubacterium_R. Next base: position 3,782 of record CAMPAT010000066.1, on the reverse strand, counting down.
GAATATTGAGGAGCAGCACCGTAAAACTATGTACGGACAGGTCGGACTGTTCGATATAAGCGAAGATTTCGGTATGGAATTTAAGCTTCCCGATGTCAAGGAGTTCCCGAAATCCGAGCTTCTTCAGATGGAGAAGGAAATGACGGGACTTTATCTTTCGGGACACCCGATGGATAAGTATGAGGATTATATCGTGCAGTCAGGCTGCGTGCGTACGTTTGATGTTATTGAAGCAGGCTCAAATACTTCTGCTCTCAAGTCGGGCGCAAACGTGACGCTTTGCGGAATAATCAGTCATATTACAGTTAAGCAGACGAGGGCAAACAAGGCGAATATGGCGTTCGTCACCCTTGAGGATTTATACGGCACGATTGAGATTGTGCTCTTCCCGAAGGTGTTTGTTCAGTACGCTTCGCTTATACGCGAGGGCGAGGTTATCGCCGTTTCGGGCAACCTTTCCATTGAAGATGAGAAGGACGCCAAAATCCTCGTGAACGCGGTCTTTAAACCGGGAGCTGCAATGCCGAAGGCTGAAAAGCCGAAGTCAGACAGCAAGCGCAGGGGACTTTACCTCAAGTTTGCCGACAGCAACGACGTGCGTATTGAAAAGGCGAAGACAATCACCTCGATTTTTGAGGGCGATTTACCGCTTTATTTCTACTACGAGGACGAAAAAAAGTATCACCATATGCCGTCGCGCGATTCTGTATCGGTTAATGATACTATGCTCTCGGAGCTTAAAAGACTGCTGGGCGACAAAAATGTTGCCGTTATATATTGACAATGATTGACATTTTTATTAAAATAGATATACTATTTTATTGTTATCTGACTCTTAGGAGGTTTATATTATGAAAAAAATTGCTGTACTCACAAGCGGCGGTGACGCACCGGGTATGAACGCCGCAGTCAGAGCTGTTGTAAGAACAGCCTGCGAAAACGGACTTCAGGTTTACGGCGTTGTGCGCGGCTACAACGGTCTTATTAACGGCGATTTTATTGAAATGGATTTGCGCTCTGTTTCCGATATCATTAACAGAGGCGGTACAATCCTTTACTCAGCACGCTGTAAGGAGTTTGCTACGGAAGACGGTATGCGCAGAGCTGTACGTACCTGTCAGGAGTGGGGTATTGAAGGCGTTGTAGTTATCGGCGGCGACGGCTCGTTCCGCGGCGCGCGCGACCTCAGCGAAAGAGGAATTCCTTGCGTAGGTATCCCCGGCACAATCGATAACGATATCGCTTGCTGTGATTACACAATCGGTTACGATACATGTCTTAATACAATTATGGAGCTCGTTGACCGTATCCGCGATACGACTGAGTCGCACGACAGATGTTCCGTTATCGAGGTTATGGGACGTCACGCAGGTTATCTTGCGCTTAATTCAGGTATTGCCTGCGGCGCTACTGCTATTCTTATCCCCGAGGTTCCGTTTGATATCGAGAAACACGTTATCGAGCGTATGAAGAAGACTCAGAGAGCAGACAAGAAGCACTTTATCATTCTTGCTGCTGAGGGCGTCGGCGTTGACGTCAAGGCTCTTGCAGCTGAGATAGAAGCCAAGACGGGCGTTGAGTCAAGAGCGACAGTTCTCGGCCATACTCAGCGCGGCGGTTATCCTACTGCGAAGGACAGGATTATGGCAACGCGTATGGGCAACTATGCAGTTAAGCTTCTTATGAAGGATATCGGCAACCGTGTTGTTGCTGCACAGAAGGAAGAAGTTCTCGATTATGATATTTTCGAGGCTCTTAATATGAAGAAGAGTATTGATATGGACCTTTATAACGTTGCTCACGAGGTTTCAATCTAACGGTGGAAATCTAATTTTGCATTTTTAAACAGGCTGAATTTCAGCCTGTTTATTTTTTTGCATTCAGCGCACAATAAACTTGGTGATATTATGAGAAAAGCAATCAGAATTTTTGACATTATCCTTGCTGCTGTGTGCGCTGTTATATTTGCGTTTGTTGCGGCAGGCGAGCTTATTTTGCCGGATGAGGTCGTGAGCTTCGGCGACGACGGCGGATACTATTCTTCGCTTTATTCTTACGCAGGTGATAAGACGAAGCAAGTAGCGGAGCAGAGCGCAACTCAGGTAAAACGCGAGATAAAGCTGCTCGGCGTAATTCCCGTAAAAACTGTATCTGTAACTCACTCTCAGCAAAAGCAGGTGCTCGTCAGCGGTGAGGTGTTCGGAATTAAGCTATATACCGACGGCGTTATTGTTGTCGGCACTCAGAGCGTGGACTCGGACGGGAAGTCTGTTAATCCTGCGGAAGAATCGGGAATCAGGACGGGAGATATAATAGTATCTATTAATAATACAGAGGTGTTCTCGTCAAACGAGGTTACGTCCATACTAAACGAGAATAACGGCGACAGCTATAAAATCAAGGTTAAGCGTGACGGAAGGTACAGAACTTTTGTCCTCACTCCCGCGTATTCCGAGCGCGAGGGGTGTTATAAGGCAGGAATGTGGGTGCGCGACTCAACTGCAGGAATAGGCACTATTACATTTTATAATAAGGAGCAGGGGACTTTCGCCTCGCTCGGTCATCAGATTAACGACGTTGATACTAACAGCCTTATGCCGCTCCTTGAAGGCGAAGCTGTCGGCGCAGCGGTAACGCGCGTGCAAAAAGCACAGTCGGGAAAAGCAGGCTCGCTTTCGTGCGATTTCAGCGAGGAAATAATAGGTCAGCTCCTCGATAATAACGAGAACGGACTTTACGGCGCTTATGCGCGCATAAGCGAGTACGCTAAGCCGTACGATATTGCCTCGCGCTCAGAGGTGCATAAGGGCAAAGCGCAGCTTCTCTCGACCGTAAAGGAGGGTAAGCCTGAGCTTTACGACGTGGAGATTACTCATATCAGATACAGAGGCGACAGCGAGCAGAAGGATATTGTGCTCAGAGTTACGGATAAAAAGCTGCTCGATATCACGGGCGGAATTGTGCAGGGTATGAGCGGAAGTCCGCTTATCCAGGATGGCAAGCTCGTGGGAGCGCTCACGCACGTTATTATTAATAATCCTGAGAAGGGCTATGCTGTTTTTTCTGACACAATGCTGAAAGCGTCAACAATTGCCGAATAATCTTAAATATTTTTTTGCAGAGGGCTAACAGCTCTCTGTTTTTTCTGTTTCTATATATTGTGGCGTGAGCAGAAATTCACCCCAAATATTGATAAAATTATACTTTGTGCATTTTTACCGAATTTTGAATTTTATTTTTGTAAATTCATACGAAAAAAATTATTGAAAAAATTTTACCTTTTTTGCAAAAAAATGCTTGACAACGCGCCCTTGTTATAATATAATAACCGAGCGTGTGAATAACTGTATATTAATATAATATATATAGAGGTCACACAACCAGATATGCGATGATGCCGGAGGTTGCGTCTGAGAGTAACTGATGCTCTCGTAACCCAGACGGGAATTTCGGCGGAGTATGTCCGATTTAAAACCGGGCGAAATTAATCCAGACTGCTGATATGGCTTTGACTTGCGAACATTGCCTTGTCAGAAACCGCGTCCGAATGTTCTCATTCGGCTTAATTAATAGGACGGTATGAAACACACGGCTTCGTGGTAGGATTTGTCTGGAAAACTCGCACCACAAAATTTTCATGGAGGAAAATCAAATGGCAGCAAGTAAAGTAAAAATCAGAATTCGTCTCAAGGGCTATGACCACTCGCTGGTTGACCAGGCCGCTGAGAAAATTGTTGAAACTGCAAAGAGAACAGGCGCTCAGGTAAGCGGTCCTATCCCGC
>CAMPAT010000065.1 GCA_946633275.1 uncultured Clostridia bacterium | reverse complement strand
CAAACGGTATCCTGCTCAGTACAAATTCAACCTCTAATAACCTGTACTCAAATAACGTTAAGAAAGCGCAGCACTTTGGACTTTATGTCAACAAGACGTCGTACGGTACGGTTCAGCCATCGAATTCATTTTCGGGCAACGGGAAGGGAACGCTCTATGTTAAGGATAAAGTAGTCTATGTCCCTAAAATCAACAAAAAAATTAAGGTAACGCGCAAAAACGGTAAAAATACAGTTAAGTGGAAGGCTGTCAGGAAAGTTAACGGTTATATAATTTACCGCGCCTCTTCGAAAAACGGAGAATATAAGCAGTACAAAAAAGTTTCGTCTAAGAAAAATTCGTTTACTGAAAAGAGCAAAAAGAAGTATTATTATAAAGTTGCACCGTACAGAACGTATAATAAGACTACCGTTCTCGGGAAAAAAGTTAGCGCATAGGAGTAATTATGAAATCAAAAATCACACTTGCAAAAGAATTTAAAATCGGTGAAATTGATAAGAGAATTTACGGCTCATTTATTGAACATCTCGGCAGAGCAGTATATGGCGGTATTTACGAACCGGGACATCCTACTGCAGACGAGGACGGCTTCAGACGTGATGTAATCAATCTTGTTAAAGAGCTTAACGTGCCGATAGTGCGTTATCCGGGCGGTAACTTTGTTTCCGGTTATAACTGGGAGGACGGCGTCGGACCTGTTGAGAAAAGGCCAAACCGTCTCGATTTAGCGTGGGGTACTACTGAGCCGAATACCTTTGGTACAAATGAATTTATGAAATGGTGCAGTAAAGCTGACACAGAGTGTATGATGGCTGTTAATCTCGGAACCCGAGGCGCTGACGAAGCTCGAAACCTTGTTGAGTATATGAACCATAAGGGTAATTCTGCATGGGCAGATTTACGTAAGTCTCACGGCTATGAAGAGCCGTGGAACGTTAAACTCTGGTGCCTCGGAAACGAAATGGACGGAAGATGGCAGATGGGCGCAAAAACTGCCGTAGATTACGGCAAGCTTGCTAACGAGGCGTCAAAAATGATGAAGTGGACTGACGACAGGATAGAGACTGTCCTCTGCGGCTCGTCAAGCAGAAATTCGCCGACCTTCGGCGAGTGGGAAGCTCAGTCACTCGATATCGCTTATGACAGTATAGACTATGTTTCGCTTCATCAGTATTATGAAAACAGAAGCGACGATGTTAAGTCCTTTCTCGCAAAGACTCTTGAACTTGAAGAGTTCATTTATTCCGTAATTTGTGTATGCGATTACATAAAAGCAAAGAAACGCAGCAAAAAGACTATTAATCTATCCTTTGATGAATGGAATGTTTGGTATCACAGCGATAATGTGCCTTATGAGCGCTGGAGCTATTCTCCGGCAAGACTTGAGGATATTTATAACTTTGAGGATGCGCTCGTTGTTGGCTCTATGCTGATTACGCTTCTTCGCCATTGTGACAGAATTAAGATTGCTTGTCTTGCTCAGCTTGTAAATGTTATTGCGCCGATATTTACTAAAAACGGCGGCGGTATTTTTAAGCAGACAATTTTTTATCCTTTTGAACATGTGTCAAATTTCGGCAGAGGAGTAGCGCTTAATCCTATTATCAGTTGTCCTAAATATGACTGCAAAGAGTTTACGGATGTTCCGTATATTGAAAGCATCGCTACTTTTGACGAGGAAAATGAAAGATTAACTCTCTTTGTTGTTAACAAATCTCTTGACGAAGAGCAGGAGCTTACTGTTAATCTTATGGATTTTGATGGCTATAAGCCTGTTGAATTCATTTCTATGGACGGACACGACAGGAAGGACGAGAATTCCTTTGAACTCGAGCTTGTGAAGCCTCACGGCAACGCTCTTCCTTGTGTTGAAAACGGCATTATGACAGCACATTTAAAACCTTTTTCGTGGAATGTTATAAAATTTTCAAAATAAATTTGCAAAAAAACTTGACAAATAATGTTGTTTGGAGTAAAATGCATTTAAACCGATGAGGGAGAGTAAGTAATTTTTCTCAACTTATCTTCAGAGAGCCGCAGGCGGTGGGATTGCGGTGTTAAGCAGAAAGATGAATGGGCTCCTGAGGGCGAGCTGAAATTTCAGTAGGCGAGACGGCAGACTTCCGTAATCAAGAGTCAGCATATTGTCGGATATGCGCAGAGTGGGCGATTTTATCGTCAAGCCGGGTGGCACCACAGGATATTCAGTCCTGTCCCAGCAGTTGGGACAGGACTTTTTTGTTTTGTTCCGACAAATTGCCATTACAAAAATATTAATTAAGGAGGACAAAACAATGGCACAAGAAAAGAAAATACCTTACAAAATCTATCTTGAAGAAAGCGAAATGCCGAAGAAATGGTATAATGTTCGTGCGGATATGAAGAACAAGCCGGCACCGCTTCTTAACCCCGGCACACATCAGCCTATGACGGCTGAGGAGCTCGGAGGAGTTTTCTGCGAAGAACTTGTAGCACAAGAACTCGATAACGATAATGCTTATATTGATATCCCGCAGGAAATTCAGAGTTTTTATAAGATGTACAGACCTGCACCGCTTGTAAGAGCATACTGCCTTGAAGAAAAGCTTGGCACTCCTGCTAAGATTTATTACAAGTTTGAGGGAAACAATACGAGCGGCTCCCATAAGCTTAATTCTGCTATTGCGCAGGCTTATTATGCTAAAAAGCAGGGCTTAAAGGGAGTAACTACTGAGACCGGAGCAGGTCAGTGGGGTACAGCTCTTTCAATGGCTTGTTCATATTTCGACCTTGACTGCAAGGTTTATATGGTTAAGGTTTCTTATGAGCAAAAGCCGTTCAGACGCGAGGTAATGCGAGTTTACGGCGCTTCTGTAACTCCGTCTCCGTCAATGAATACGGAAATCGGCAAGAAGATTAATGCCGAGCACCCCGGTACAACAGGCTCTCTTGGCTGTGCAATCTCCGAAGCAGTTGAAGACGCAGTCAAGAACCCGGGATACAGATATGTACTTGGTTCGGTTCTTAATCAGGTGCTTCTTCACCAGTCGGTTATCGGTCTTGAAACTAAGGCTGCACTTGATAAATATAACATTAAGCCGGATATTATTATCGGCTGTGCAGGAGGCGGCTCGAACCTCGGCGGTCTTATTGCTCCGTTTATGGGTGAAAAGCTCAGAGGTGAAGCCGACTACAGAATTATTGCAGTTGAGCCTGCTTCTTGCCCAAGCTTTACACGCGGCAAATTTGCGTACGATTTCGCTGATACGGGTATGGTTTGTCCGCTTGCCAAGATGTATACTCTCGGCTCTGACTTTATTCCTTCTGCAAATCACGCAGGCGGTCTCAGATATCACGGTATGAGCCCTGTTCTTTCACAGCTTTATGATGACGGTCTTATGGAGGCAGTATCCGTTAAGCAGACAGACGTATTTGAAGCTGCAGAGCAGTTTGCCCGCGTTGAAGGCATCCTTCCTGCTCCCGAAAGCTCGCACGCTATCCGCGTCGCAATTGACGAAGCGCTTAAGTGCAAGGAAACAGGCGAGGAAAAGACTATTGTATTCGGACTTACAGGCACGGGTTACTTTGATATGGTTGCTTATGAGAAGTTCCACGAAGGAAAAATGGATGATTATATTCCTACTGATGAGGAGCTCGCTGAATACGCAGCAAAACTTCCGCAAATTGACTAAGTTTTAAAATGAAAAAGTTACTTTTAGAATCTTTATCATTATTTATGGCAGCAGTACTGATTTTCAGTACTGCTTGCTCTGTTGTCAGCGCTAATGATAAAATCAGCGACGATGAGTACATTGAGGCTCTTATTTCTCAGATGACGCTGAAGGAAAAAATCGCCCAAATGCTGTTCGTTTACGTTCCGAAAAAGGACGCTTACAGTAAGCAAAAGCAGTATCAGTACGGCGGATATGTTATGTTTGCTCGTGATTTTTCAGGCAGCACGCCGAAGAAAACGAAAGCGAGGATTGTTTCCTGGCAAAAGGCAAGTAAAATTAATATGATGATTGCTGTTGACGAGGAGGGCGGAAGCGTTGTAAGAGCATCGAAATATAAGAAATTCCGCTCAAAGCCTTATAAGTCTCCGCGTACTCTTGCAAAACTCGGCGGTTATAAGCTTATTAAGGACGATGCCTCAAATAAAGCGAACCTTCTCAAGAAGCTCGGTATAAATACGAACTATGCGCCGGTGGCTGATGTCACGTATTCTTCAAATAACTTTATGTACAGCCGCACCTTTTCAAACAGCGCTAAAAAGACTTCAAAGTTTATCCATACGGTAGTGCCTATGATGAATAAACGTAAGGTTATCAGTACTCTTAAGCATTTTCCGGGATATGGCGGCAACGGCGATACACATAAGAAGATTGTCGTCGATAAAAGAAGCCTTAAAACACTTAAAAACCGCGACCTGCTGCCGTTTAAACAGGGAATTAAAGACGGTGTCCCGATGATTATGGTGAGCCATAATATTGTGAAGGCATTTGATAAGAAGCATCCTGCTTCGATGTCAAAGAAGGTTCATGATTATCTTCGTAAAGATATGAAATTTGACGGAATTATTATTACTGACGGCCTTGGCATGAAGGGCGTTGTAAATAAGTACGGTAGCAACAAAGAAGTCGCTGTGCGTGCAGTTATCGCAGGTAACGATATGCTCTGCACTCCTTATGGGAAAACTTCGCTTTATGCTATCAGAGACGCTGTTAAAAGCGGTAAGATATCCGAGAAACGCATTGACGATTCTGTTCGCAGAATTCTTAAAACTAAGCTGAAATACGGCATTATAAAAAAGACAGCAGTATTGTAAAGAATGAAGTAACTAAAACTGAAAACATAGAATAACTAATGCTCCTGCTTAAATGCAGGAGCATTTTTATAGCCCGAAGCTTACTGAAAGCGCTTCATTTACTTTTCCCATATCGCTTGTGTCAAGCGCGCCCATCTTTTCACGAAGGCGTTTTTTGTCGATAGTTCTGACTTGCTCAAGCAGTACTACGCTGTCCTTTGCAAGTCCGCAGTCTTTCGCGTCGACCTCAATGTGCGTCGGCAGGCTGTTTTTGTCCTGACGTGAAGTTATTGCCGCCGCAATAACTGTCGGCGAAAACTTGTTTCCTACATCATTCTGAACTATCAGCACAGGGCGGACTCCGCCCTGCTCGGAGCCTACAACGGGGCTTAAATCGGCATAGAATATATCACCGCGTTTAACATACATTTTTATCACCTTAACAATAAATCTACATTTATATTTTTACCTTAAAATTCAAATTTTAAACATCTCATTTTCATTATATTCAAATTGAATTTTGTTTGATTTATTAATAATGAGTAAAAATGTATAATTTACAGTTTACTTTTAGAGCTATATTAATTATACTATTGTTATTATGAATTTGGCAAAAGAACAGAAATTTATCGACGAATTTGTTGATATTACGCGCGACCTTCTTTGTGACGAGCAGGTTCGCAGTATGAAAAATTACCGTCACCACGGCGAAATTACTACCCATTATCACAGTATTTACGTTTCATATAACGTGCTGAAGCTCTGTGA
>CAMPAT010000064.1 GCA_946633275.1 uncultured Clostridia bacterium | reverse complement strand
GCTGCTGTGCGACGAGCCGACAGGCGCGCTCGACTACAAGACTTCCAAGGAAATCCTCGGTATTATGCAGGAGGCTAATAATACTCCAAACTGCGCAGGCGTAATAACCTGGATGCATACTTTCTCGCCGTCGAAGATGTGGATTGCAGGCTTCAACGCTCTTGAAAAGCCTTTCCTCCACGTTAATACTCAGTATAACCGCGATATTCCGTGGGACGAGATTGATATGGACTTTATGAACCTTAATCAGTCTGCTCACGGCGACAGAGAGCACGGTTATATTACAGCGCGTATGCGTATGAAGCAGAAGGTTATTGCAGGCTACTGGAAGGACGCTGAGTTCCAGCATAAGATGGACGTCTGGATGCGCGCGGCTGTAGGCGCTATGGAGTCACGCAAGCTTCGTGTGCTCCGTATTTCCGACAATATGCGTAATGTTGCCGTAACTGACGGAGATAAGATTGAAGCTCAGATTAAACTCGGCTGGCAGGTTGACCACTACGGAGTCGGCGATATCATTAAGATGGTTGACGCCGTAACAGAGGATGAAATCGACGCTCAGATGGCTGAGTATGAGCAGAATTATGTTATGGATACCGACAATCTCGACGCTGTCAGATATCAGGCGCGAGAAGAAGTTGCGCTCAAAAAGTTCCTCGTTAAGGAAGGCTTCGGCGCGTTTCATACTAACTTTGAGGATTTGCAGGAGCTCCGTCAGCTTCCCGGTCTTGCAGCTCAGGACTTAATGCGTCAGGGCTTCGGCTTCGGCGCAGAGGGCGACTGGAAGGTTGCCGCTATGACTCGCCTTATGAAGAAAATGGCTGAGGGACTTGACGGCGGTACTGCCTTTATGGAGGACTACACGTATCACTTTGAACCCGGTAACGAAATGCTCCTTGGCTCACATATGCTCGAGGTTTGTCCTACTATTGCGGGCGAAAAGCCGAAAATTCAGGTTCATCCGCTTGGTATAGGCGACAGGGAAGACCCTGCAAGACTTGTTTTCAAGGCTCAGACGGGCGACGCTATCGTAGTCACTCTCGTCGATATGGGCGACAGACTTCGTATGATTGTTAACGATGTTGAGTGCAAGGAACAGGTTAATGCTATGCCGAAGCTCCCCGTCGCAGGCGTGCTCTGGAAGCCGCTTCCGAATCTTCAGACTTCCGCTGAAGCCTGGATTTACGCAGGCGGCGCTCATCACAGCGTGCTTTCATATACTCTTACGGCGGAGCATATGCGCGATTTTGCGGAGATTATGGGTATTGAATTTATCCATATCAATAAGGATACTGATATCAACGAATTCCGTAAAGAATTATTCTTTAACGACGTTGCATATAAACTTAATATAAAATAAAAAGTTTTTCTTGACTTTTGGAAGTAAAAGGATAAAATACATATGTTGGAAGAATTAAAGAAGAAGGTTTTTGAAGCAAATCTCAGGCTTGTTGACTATAATCTCGTTGTGCTTACCTGGGGTAATGTTTCGGGTATAGACAGAGAGCGCGGACTGTTCGTAATCAAACCGTCGGGCGTGCCTTACAGCACCATGACTGCCGACGATATGGTAGTTATGGACCTTCGCGGAAATAAGGTTGAGGGCGAGCTCAATCCGTCGTCGGACACTCCGACACATCTTGAGCTTTACAGGAAGTTTGAGAACATCGGCGGAATAGTTCATACTCATTCTCCGTGGGCTTGCGCGTGGGCGCAGGCAGGACGCGATATCCCTGCTTACGGCACGACTCACGCCGATTTTGCAAACGGCGCAGTTCCCTGTACACGCGGACTCAGCGAGGACGAGGTCAACGGCGAGTACGAGCTTAATACAGGCAAGGTAATTGTTGAAGAATTTGCAAAACGCGGTATCAGTCCTGCTGAATGCCCGGCGGTGCTTATTCACCGTCACGGGCCGTTTACCTGGGGCAAGGACGCCTTTTCCGCAGTAGATAACGCGCTCATTCTCGAGGAGGTAGCTAAGATGGCGTACCGTACCGAGAGCGTCGCTTCTCTCAGCGATAATTCCGATATAGGTATTGAGAACTATCTTCTTAATAAACATTACCAGCGTAAGCACGGCAAGAATGCTTACTACGGTCAATCAAAATAACAATATGGGGGACAGAAAATGAAAAGAACTATCAGTCTTTTATGCGCGGCAGTAATGCTTACGGTAAGCACCTTCGGCGCGTTTTCGGCAAGCGCCGTTCCTGCTAAGGATATCGCAGAAGCAGATATCCAGCTTGCGCAGAGCGAATATGCTTATACCGGCTCGGAAATCAAGCCTGTTGTTACGGTTAAGGACGGCGGCACAACTCTTACCGAGAACTCCGATTACAGCCTCACTTATTCCGATAATATCAACGTAACTTCTTCAGCGAAGGTTACTGTTACAGGTATTGACGGATATACGGGTACTGCAGACAAGGTGTTCAAGATTAATCCTGCTGATATCTCTGCGGCAAAATTCCGCGGAATTAAGAAGGCGACTGTAGGCAGCGGCTCTGCTTACGAGGTTACTTTCGGCAATAAGGTGCTTAAGGAAGGTACTGATTATACAGTATCTTTCAGCAATATTAATAAGGTCGGCTCTCACTTAGGTACTGCAACTTATACGGGCAAGGGTAACTTTAAAGGTACGAAGAATATCAGCATTAATGTTTATCCGAGCAAGGTTACAGGCATTTACGTAAAGAAGAGAAATGTATATAACATCACTCTCGCGTGGAATGCTCAGGCAGGCGTTGACGGGTACCAGATTTACACCTGCGACAAGGACGGCGGAAACGTTAAGCACCGCGCAACAGTTTCTGCTGCAGAGGGTACTGCTTACAGCCTCAGCCAGAGCAGCGACAATTACTTCAAAATCAGAGCGTTTTCGCATAATAACGGCGACGTTTTCGGTGATTTCAGCGATGTATTCCTTAACGCGACAAATCCGAAAAAGGTTAAGCTTACTGCAGTAGGCAAGTCGAAGAATGGTAAAACGCTTACCGTCAAGTGGGAGAAGGTTACCTGCGACGATTACCACCTTCAGTATTCTACGAGCAAAAACTTTAAGAGCAATGTTAAGAATGTGTATGTTTCAAAAGACCTTAAGTCGAAGAATATCACTATCCCGAAGAATAAGAAGACGTATTATGTGCGTGTAAGAGCGCGTAATCTTTACAATAACAACAAACAGGCTGCAAACGGTGAGTGGAGCAATAAGGCTACGACGAATTACAGCTATCTTTACGCAAAACACGCAATCCATTATCCGAACAAGCCTGCGCGTAATAATAACCTTCGCATTGCCTGCAAGGCGATTAACGGCACAATCATTTATCCCGGCGAGGTGTTCTCGTTTAACAAGACTGTAGGCGTAAGGTCGGCAAGCAAGGGCTATAAGAAGGCTTCTACCTTCCGCGGCGCAAACGAGGTTATTCAGAGCTACGGCGGCGGCGTATGTCAGGTTGCTTCAACTGTGTTTAATACGGCGCTCGTTGCCAATATGCAGATTGTTGAGAGACATCAGCATTCTCAGCGCGTGCATTACGGCAAGCTCGGCCGCGACGCTACCGTTTACTACGGCTCGCAGGACTTTAAGTTCAGGAATAATACCAACCATCCGATTATGATTAGAATGTGGCTTGAAGACCAGAAGGTTCAGTGCGCGTTTTATACCTGCACTGCAGCAAAGCATAAGAAGGTGACTCTTAAGGTTTCGAAGAAGGGCAAGTCCTTCACGCTTCGCAGATATGCAGGCGGCAAAGTTAACTATACAACACGTTCGTATTATTAAAATTTAATGAACTTTATACAAACTTGCCGTTAGTGTATTGACATTACGCCGACGCAAGAGTAGAATAAACGATGTCAGGGGTGCTCCGGTAAATCCGGGGCTGAGAATATACCCGCCAAGAGGTTCGGTAATGCGAGCCGTCAAGACGAGATAATAAATAAAGCCCCTGTATCTTTCGGTACAGGGGCTTATTATATTTTATAGGAGGAGAAATATGGCAACTAAGAAGACTAATATGCTTACTACAACAGGCGTTCTGCTTGCGCTGGGAACTATTCTTTCTTTTGTCAAGATTTTTGAATGGCCGTTCGGAGGTTCAATTACGCTTGCAAGTATGGTCCCCGTAATCATTGTCGGCTTTAAGTACGGTACGCGCTGGGGAGTATTTTCTGCGTTTATGTTCAGCATACTTCAGGCTGTGCTCGGCGCTACTACTACTCAGGCTTTTGCGGGTATGTACGATTCAGGCGACGTTAAGGGCTCTGTTATGAAAATCGTGATTATGGCTGCTCTCGACTATATCGTAGCGTTTACCGTGCTCGGTTTTTCAGGTGTGTTCAGAGACAGAATTCGCGCCAATACCGTATCCCTTGCGCTCGGCGGCGGCTTTGTAGTAATACTCAGATTTGCGGCGCACTTTGTATCCGGCTTCCTTCTTTGGGGAGATTACGCAAAGGGCTTCTTTGAGGGCCTCGGAGATTATTTTGCTGACGGCGGTCGCATGGACACAATGCTTACTTCGCTCTCTGAGAACATCCTTGCGCACCATTCGGGACAGTACCTTGCTGAGATTTACTCATTTGTCTATAACGGATTTTATATGATTCCCGAACTTTTCATTACCGTTATCGTCCTTGTAATTCTTATGTCAATCAAACCGATTAACAAAGCTATTACCGATAATCCGGAAATCCGTTAATAACTGCCACAGGCAGTTGACCCCATATTGTCTCTCTCGGCTTCGGTCGGGGGAGACTTTTTATGTAAAAAAGCCGAAAAGCATTTCGCTTTTCGGCTTATTATTGCTTCTTATTTAGTTTTAACTTTGAGCGTTTTGCTCCAGTAGGAGTAAACCTTTGTTTTTCCGTGCTTTCTATAGCTTCTTACGCGGACGTAGTACGTCTTCTTCGATTTTGAAGTCGTTATCACCTTTGAAACAGCTTTTGCGGAGTCAACGTTTTTCGTAAGGAAGTTTGACTTGAAATTCTTGCTTGTGCTCCATTCAACCTGGTAGCCGTGAGCGCCGCTTACCTTCTTCCATTTTACTGTTATTTTCTTTGCCGCCTTTGAAGTTGCTGATGTTATCGTCGGCATAGAAGGATAGGTGTAAGTCGTGAAGGCGTCGCTCTTCGCACCGTAAAGCTTTGTTCCGTCGCTCATAGTCTTAACTGCGCGGATTTTAAACTTGAACTTTGCGTTAGTTTTCAGCTTGAGGAATTCAGCCGAATTTGCAGTCGTTGAACGGAGGTAGTCGTATGCTCCCGTCTTTTCATTATATAAGTAAATATTGTAGTACGACGCGCCTGTCTGCTTCGTCCAGGTAAGCTTGATTTTGTTAACGCTTACGTAAGCGTTCTTTATTCCCGTTACCTTGTCCGGAAGGGTAGTCATATCAATTCCTGCGCACGACTTGCCGATGTAATCCTTGCCGCCGAGCGTTTTGATTGTGCCTACTCTGACTGTTGTCGTTGAAGCAGGAGCAAGTCCTGTAATGGTGAACGAGGTGTCCTTGGTGTCCTTGTACGTTTTCCACTTGCCGTTTACCTTCGTCTGTACACGGTA
>CAMPAT010000063.1 GCA_946633275.1 uncultured Clostridia bacterium | reverse complement strand
AGGTTATATATTATAATATGTGTGTTGTCTATACTATATGTTGTTAGGAGGTGTTGACGTGGATAGGATTAAAGAGCAGTTGGCTTCAAAATCGTGGGGAAAGATAATTCTTATGGTCGTTTTGGCTGTAGTAATTGTTTTATGTTCCTTCTCGCTTATTAAGAACCACGCCGACATCAGCAGACTTCAGGCTCAGGCTGTTCAGTATGATCAGCAGTATGAACAGCAGCTTGAAGAAAATGAAAAAGTTAAAGCTATTCTGAACTCCGACAACAAGGACGATTATATCGAGCAGAAAGCTCGGGAAAAAGGATATGTTAAAGACGGTGAAGTAGTCTTTTACGATATTTCAGATTAGTATTGAGGGCGGTATTAACCGCCCTTTAGTTTTAGGTGGCACTATGAATTACAAAATGACCGCACCCTGTCTCCTCGGAGTAGAGGGTCTTGTTGCAGATGAACTCAGACAGATGGGCGCCGAAAATGTCAGCGCCGAGAACGCACGCGTCTTTTTTGAAGGCGACGACAGTATCCTCGCGCGCGCAAATATCTGTTCTCGTTTTAGTGAAAGAATACTTATTGTTCTCGATAGATTTTATGCGACGTCATTCGAGGAACTCTTCGTTCAGGTTAAGGCGCTGCCGTGGTCGGACTTTATAGGCTCTCGCGATACCTTTCCCGTTAAAGGATTTTCGATTAATTCTCAGCTTCATTCTGTACCCGACTGCCAGAAGATTATTAAGAAGGCTGTCGTTGACTCGCTCTCGGAAGATTACGGGATTTCATGGTTTGAGGAAACGGGACCCGTTCATCAGATTCAGTTTTCCATTATGAAGGACGAGGTGACCGTTATGCTCGATACGAGCGGCGCGGCGCTTCATAAGCGCGGCTATCGTCCGCAGGGAAACGACGCACCTATACGCGAAACGCTTGCTGCCGCTATGTGCCAGCTCAGCAGACTGAGACATTACCATACCCTCTATGACCCCTGCTGCGGAAGCGGCACAATTCTCGTTGAAGGCGCTCTGCTCGCAAACAATATTGCCCCTGGTATTAACAGAAATTTTGAGGTTGACCGCTGGGGTCTTATTCCTGAGAGCGTCTGGATGAGCGAACGCGAACGCAGCCACGATATTATTAAGACTGATACTGATTTTCAGGCGTTTGGCGGCGATGTTGATAAAAATGCTGTTGAGCTGACTGTCAGAAATGCTAAGAATGCAAACGTATCAAAATTCATAACAGCCGACGTGCGCGACGTAAAGGATTTCTTACCTACTACTGAAAAGGGCACACTCGTTACTAATCCTCCGTATGGTGAAAGAATGCTCGATTTCAAGGCGGCAAAGGCTATTTATCGTACGATGGGCGAGCGCTTCGTCAGCAAATACGGCTGGTCATACGGTATTATTTCGCCGGACGAGGAGTTTGAAAAAGCTTTCGGCAGAAAAGCCGATAAACGCCGTAAGCTTTATAACGGTACAATTAAATGTCAGTATTATATGTATTTTAAATAAGGTCAGCTTTTTGACAAAATTTACCCTCTCTGCAATCTATAATAAGATTGCAGGGGGGATTTTTATTGTTATTTATGTAGATGTGCTGTATGTTATAAACTTCTTTATTACATTTTTGCTGCTTCTTGCTACCGCAAGGTTTACTAAAAAAGGAAGAAACACTCTTCGTTTCATAATTTCGTCTGCGCTCGGCGGCGCATATTCGCTGATAATAATTGCGGACGTTTCCGAACTTTTCAGTACTGTATCGAAGGTAATCGCCTCGGCGGTTATCGTGCTCGTCGCTTTTCGCTTTACGGGCGTATCGTCTTTCTTTAAAACATACATCGTTTTTTACGTTATGAACTTTCTTTTTCTCGGAGTTATTTACGGACTTTCTCTTCTGCTTAAAACGCCGTATATCCAGCTTGCGCGGGGTACTGTTTATCTCGATATCAGCGCACGCGGGCTGCTTTTGAGCGCATTTTTTGCTTACATAGTATCGTCGCTCGTAATAAGGATTTATAACCGAAGACTTGCGAGCGGAGAAGTGCTCGATATCACCGTCGAAAATGACGGCAAGTCAGTTACTCTCAGCGCGCTGTCAGATACAGGGAACAAGCTTCGGGAGCCGTTTTCCGACTATCCTGTTATAATCGCCGACAGGGCGCTCTTAAATGGCGTATCAGACGGGAAGAGCACGCGTCTTATTCCTGCTTCAACCGTTAGCGGAAATTCGTTTATGCTCTCCTTTAAACCGGACAGAGTTTCAGTAAAAACGTCAAGAGGAAATGAGGAGATTGAAAACGTCTATATCGCCCTGTCTGACGATATGAAAAGCGACGACTTTTCCGCTGTTATCAATCCTGAAATATTATCTGTATGAGGTGTAAAATGAAATTGCTGAATTTTCTTATTAATCTAATTTTTTATAAGCGCTATTGCTATTACATAAACGGACCTGAAACGCTCCCCGAGCCGCTCACGCGAGAGGAAGAAGAAACGATTATAGAACAGCTCAGGCGCGGCGACAATTCAAATCGCGACCTTCTTATTACGCATAACCTGCGGCTCGTTGTGTATATTGCGAAGAAGTATGACAGTCCGACTGCAGGCACAGAGGACCTGGTGTCAATCGGTACAATCGGACTTATGAAAGCCGTTAAAACCTTTGACCCTAATAAGAATATTAAGCTCGCCACATACGCCTCGCGCTGCATTGAGAATGAAATACTTATGTACCTGCGTAAATCGTCTAATTCAAAAGCGGAGATGTCGTTTGACGAGCCGCTGTCAATAGATTGGGACGGTAATGAGCTGACCCTGCGCGATGTACTCGGAAGCGAACCTGATGAAATCAGCGAAGAGATTGAGTACGAGGATGAAAAGCGCCTCCTGCGCTATATTGTTTCTCACCTTGACCCGAAGGAGAAGGATATTATGTACGAGCGCTTCGGTCTTGACGGAAGGCGAGTGCAGACGCAAAAACAGCTTGCGGATAAAATGGGGATATCCCAGTCCTACATCTCCCGTCTTGAAAAACGAATTCTCACAAAAATAAAAACGGAGATGGAAAAGAAATTGTAAACAAAAAAGACGGCTCTTGCCGTCTTAGTCGTTGAGCGCTCTGTCGCGGAACAGAAAGCTGATGCAGTAAATTGCCGCAATGCCTACAAGTGTGTAAATAATCCTTGAGAGCACAGCGTCCTGTCCGCCGAAAATCCACGCAACAAGGTCGAACTTGAAAAGTCCGATGAGTCCCCAGTTAATTCCGCCGATGATATTGAGTACCAGCGCAACTCTTCCTAATATTTTCAAAAAAATCACTCCTTTTACACTATATTGTGCAAAGGAGTGTTATTTATTCATCAAATTGATGTTACAATTATTTCCATTTTGCCGCAGATTTTGTAATCTCCGTAATTTGCCGGTACAAAGAGCGAGTCGCCCTTCTTAACGCTCTTACCGTCAACGCTGCCGTTTCCTTCAAGAATGAGCAGGTGATTAAAGCTGTCGTCGCTTGTTCTGAGCGTCAGTTCGCTTTCAATATCGTATTTGCTTACGGTAAAGAGCTCGCATTTTGTGAGCAGCTGGCTTGCGTAAGCGCCGTGCTCCTCGCGCTCGCCCATAGGCTTTATGTCGTATTTTGGCGGCTCTGTTTTTGAAACGTCAACAGCTTTGTCAATATGGAGCTCTCTCGGCTTACCGTCAGCGCCGACTCTTCCGTAGTCATATACTCTGTAAGTACAGTTTGAATTCTGCTGGATTTCAGCAATAAGCGCGCCTTTTCCGATAGCGTGTACCGTGCCCGCCTCGATGAAGAAAAGGTCGCCTTTTTTAACTTTTACGCTGTTTAGCTTTTCGAGCAGCGTGCCGTCGTTAATCGACTGTCTGAACTCTTCGCTTGTGATTTTGTTTTTAAAACCGTAAATCAGCTCTGCGCCTTCTGCCGCGTCAAGAACGTACCATATCTCCGTCTTGCCGAATTCGTTTTCAACTCTGCGCGCGTACTCGTCGTCAGGGTGAACCTGGACGGAGAGATTATCTCTCGCGTCAATGAATTTAATCAGGACGGGGAAGTATGGAAAACGAAGACAGTTCTTGCCGCAAAGCTTCTCTTCACCAACTTTGTTTATAACATCGTTTAAGCTTTCGCCGTCGTATTCTCCGCCGTCTACCGTGTTCATTCCTGCCTGGTGACAGGAGAGCATCCAGCCCTCTGCAGTTTTTTCAAGCCCTGTATCAAACCCAAAATCGTCTCTGAGTCTGTTTCCGCCCCAGATATAGTCCTTAAAAACGGGCTTCAGTTTTAGTATTTCCATAAAATCACCTTATTTAAAATTCTAAAGTAAATAATATCAAAAAAGCACTTCACATTCAAGTAATTTTGTAGTAAAATAAGTAAAATTATTAATTTAATTAAAAAACGGAGTAATTATGGCTGTTCTTGATGTTCAGAATTTAACACTTTCTTTTGGTGAAAACACACTGTTTGACGGTGTGTCTTTTGACATTAAGGATAAAGAGAAGGTTGGTCTTATCGGCGTTAACGGCGCCGGGAAGACCTCTCTTTTTAAGATTATCAAGGGCGACTATGAGCCTGACAGCGGAGCGTGTTTTATTTCCAAGAATGCGCGCCTCGGCTATATGGAGCAGCATACCTGCTCACAGAACCGTACTGTCTGGAACGAGCTTGTCTCAGTTTTTGATGAGCTTATTCAGATTGAAACAGAGCTTGCAGAGGTTAATTATAAGCTGCGCGAGGGTATCGGCTCGCAGAGTGAAAATATCGAGCGCCAGGATTATTTGACTAACAAGTTCAACCTCGACGGCGGACTTACATATAAGAGTCTTACCCGCTCTGCGCTTCTCGGTCTCGGATTTGAGGAAAAAGATTTTGATATGCCGACCTCCAGGCTTTCCGGCGGTCAGCGCTCAAAGCTTATTCTCGCAAAACTCTTGCTTTCAAAGGCTGACTTTTTGCTCCTTGACGAGCCTACGAACCACCTTGATATTAAAGCTGTTGAGTGGCTTGAAGGCTTTTTGAAGGATTTTAGCGGAGCAGTTTTAATCATCAGCCACGATAGATATTTTCTCGATATAATCACGACGAAAACCGTAGAAATTGAAAATGGGAAGTGCCGTTCGTATAAGGGTAACTACTCAGAGTTTCTCGTCAAGAAAGCGGCAGAGCAGAAGGCTATCGAAGAAAAATACGAAAATGATATGAAAGAAATTGAGCGCATTGAGGGTATAATCGCTCAGCAGCGCCAATGGAACAGAGAAAAGAATATCAAGACTGCCGAGAGCAAGGAAAAGCAGATTGAACGTATTAAGGCGCAGCTTGTTATTCCCGATAAAATGGTTGAGCGAATCCGTTTTGACTTTACTCCCAAGGCGGTCAGCGGCGAAGATGTGCTCAGCGTTACCGACCTTGCGAAATCGTTTTCAGGCAAGGAGATATTTAACAATGTCGGCTTCAACATAAGGCGCGGAGAAAAAGTTTTCCTGCTTGGAGACAACGGCTGCGGCAAAACGACTCTGCTTAAAATTCTGATGAAGGATTATTCTGCTGACGGCGGA
>CAMPAT010000062.1 GCA_946633275.1 uncultured Clostridia bacterium | reverse complement strand
AGAAAGCATACAGTATTTCTTAACGGTATTGTCAATCTTAGTTATAATCTCTGACATTATCAATTGACCTGAATCTTGTGAATTCCTTATCAAAGGAAAGCTCAATCGTTCCCGTCTGACCGTGACGGTTTTTCGCAACGATGAGTTCTGTCAAGGAATCGTCTATTTCGTCTTGTTTATCAGCGTCCACTTCGTTTCTGTAATAGTCCTCGCGGTAGAGAAACATAACGATATCAGCGTCCTGCTCGATTGAACCGGACTCACGAAGGTCGGAGAGCTGAGGTCTGTGCGATTTTCCCCTGCCCTCAGTTCCACGCGAAAGCTGAGCGCAGCAGATAACGGGGATATTCAAATCCTTCGCCATCATTTTTAGATTACGCGTAATCTCGGATACTTCCTGAACTCTGTTTTCTTTACGCGAAGCAGATGTAATAAGTCCGAGATAGTCGATCATAACGCAGTCAACATCTTTAAGTCTGCGTACTCTCGACTTAATTTCAGGAACGGTGATAGCTGAAGTATCGTCAAGATAAAGTTCAACATTTGAGAGCTGTCCTGCAACGTTACCGATTCTTATCCACTCATCATCCGTCATCTCGCCTGTTCTGAATTTCTGAGAAGAAACGCCTGCCTGAGAAGCGAGTAGTCGCTCGGCGAGCTGTTCCTTAGTCATCTCAAGAGAGAAGAAAACGCATTTCTTACCTGCGCCAATCGCAACATTCTGCGCGAGGTTAAGCGCAAAGCTCGTCTTACCCATCGCAGGACGCGCGCCGATAAGGATAAAGTCGGATTTATTAAGCCCCGTTATGTACTTATCAAGAAGACCGAAACCGGTAGGAATACCCTTATAGTTATCCTTATTTTCGCCTGTGAGCTCCTTGAACTTGCTGTAAACATTCTCAATAACAGCGGAAAGCTTTTCAGGTCCGTTAGTAGTCTTACCCTGGCGTATGTCGTAAATCTGCTGTTCCGCGCTGTCAAGAAGCGTAGAAGCGTCTGCGCCGCCGCTTGACGCCTGGTCGATAATATCCTGCGAAACTGTAATAAGCTTACGAAGATAGTAATGTTCTTTTACAATCTGAGCGTATTTTTCAACGTTTGCAGTTGAAGGTACAACCTGCGAAAGCTCAAAAAGGTACTGCTTGGCTTCCGTCAGATTATTAGTTCCGCTCTTTGCAAGGGCATTTGCAATCGTAATCGGGTCGATAGCTCCATTCTTGGATATGAACATCGACTCCATAGCCGCGAAAATTTCCCTGTGCATAGGAAGATAAAATGCGTCGTGCTTAATATGCATAAGCACATCATCCATACACTTAGGTTCTAATAAAATACTGCCGAGAACACTTTGCTCCGCCTCCATATTGTAAGGCAAAGCTACATTAATATTATCAGGCATTGTTTTAACCTCTTATTCCTCGGACACCTGCACGAAAATCCTGGCAACAACGCCCTGGTAAATCTTAACGTCAGCCTGAACTGTGCCAAATGCTTTAATGTCCTGCATAGTAATCTTTCTTTTATCAATATCTTCGCCGAAATCAGCCTTGAGTTTAGCGGCAACATCCTTAGACGTTACTGAGCCGAAAAGCTTACCGTTTGCTCCGGCTTTTGCCGTGAGTTTAACCGTCTTTCCGTCAAGCTTATCTTTAACGGCGTTGGCAGCCTTAATTTCTTCAGCTTTATGATACTGCTTAGCTTTTTCTTTATTGTTAAAGTCGTTCATCGCGCTCGCGTTTGCCTCAACGGCGAGTCCCTTAGGGAAAAGGAAGTTCCTTGCGTAACCGTCGCTTGTGTTAACAAGCTCGCCTTTTTTTCCGAGCGACTTTACGTCAGCCTGTAAAATAACTTTCATATTACACCTCCATAAAGATTGGTAAAATCATCGGTGAACGCTTCGTTTTCTCATACATAAGATGAGAAAGCTCGTCACGTATTTTAGTCTTAACAGAGTTCCAGTCATGGTGCTTCTTGTCATACGTATTTTCAAATACACGCTCAGCAAGCTCCTGAGCTGATTTCATCAGCTCTTCATTCTCCTTTACGAAAACGAAACCGCGCGAAACAATATCAGGACCGGAAACAATGTATCCGTCTTCAGCGTCTATCGCCGCAACTACGATAATTATGCCGTCGCGCGACAAGTGCTTTCTGTCATTGAGCACAATGTTGCCTACGTCGCCTACGCCGTAACCGTCAACATATACTTCGCCGGATGGTACATTATCAACTTTCTTAAGAGAGTCTTGTGTAAGTTCAATAGAATTACCTATATCGCCGATAAAAATATTATCGCTGTCAATTCCCATAGACTCCGCAAGAGAAGCATGCTTAACAAGGTGCTTCTGCTCGCCGTGAACGGGAATAAAGAACTTAGGCTTAACAAGACCTATCATCAGTTTCAAATCCTGCTGACAGGCGTGACCTGAAACGTGAACGTCGTACATATTCTCATAGATTACATCAACGCCTTTCTTAATAAGCGCGTTAACAACATTACCGACCATTTTTTCGTTTCCCGGAATAGGTGTAGCGGAAATGATTACGTAGTCGTTAGGCGTAATACTTACCTTACGGTGTTCGCCGAGTGCAATCTTAGTAAGCGCCGACATAGGCTCACCCTGAGAACCGGTTGTTATTATAACAAGTTTATCGTCGGTGTAGTTCTTAATTCTTTCAATAGGAATCAAAATATTTTCAGGAACATTGAGATATCCGAGCTCGGCACCGACTGAAACAAGGTTTTCAAGACTTCTGCCGACAACTGCGACTTTACGTCCTCTTGAGTCGGCGACGTCCATAATCTGCTGAATTCTGTGAATGTTTGAGGCAAAGGTAGCTACAATAATTCGCTTTTTCTTAGCTTTTCTGAAAAGCATTTCAAAGCTTTCGCCGACCATACTCTCGCTCATTGTTGTGCCGGGACGTTCCGCATTCGTTGAATCGGAGAGGAGCGCAAGGACGCCCTTCTTTCCGACTTCCGCAAAACGAGGAAGGTCAATCATTTCACCGTCAACGGGAGTTGTATCAATCTTAAAGTCGCCTGTCTGAATGATAATTCCCGCAGGACACCTGATCGAAAGACCAACAGAATCCGGGATTGAATGATTAACGTGTATTAATTCAATGTTGAAATGGCCGAGTGTTATGTTATCACGCGGTTTAATTTCAACAAGTTTTGCGGAATTGAGAATTCCGTGCTCTTCAAGCTTACCCTTAATAAGTCCAATAGTAAGCTTTGTTGCATAAACGGGAACATTCACTTTCTTAAGCAGATAAGCAAGACCGCCGATGTGGTCCTCATGACCGTGGGTTATTATAATCCCCCTAATCTTTTCCTGATTATTAACAACATGAGTGAAGTCGGGTATTACCAGGTCAACGCCGGGTAAATCTGAATTAGGGAACGCAAGCCCGCAATCCACGATGAACATATCGTCGCCGTACTCGTACAGCGTCATATTCTTACCGATTTCATTCATACCTCCAAGAAAAGAAATCTTAACCTTTTCCTTCGGCTTTGAAGGAACGTAATCAGATTTCTTTGATGCCTTTCTGTAGGTATAATAGCGTCTTTTGGAATTCCGCTTTCCTGAGGACGCTTTAGGTGGCATCTTTTTATTATTCGCCATTAAATAAATAACCTCCTGTTAAAGTTAATCAGAATAGCTCTGAGAATAAAATTTGTCTTATATATAATAAATTATATTAAAATCAAAGTCAAGTAAAATTAAACTCATTATTGATTATTACCAAATTTAATGGTAAAATATTCACATTGGATGTGATAAATTGAAAGAAGTACAAGTATATACCGACGGCGCCTGCAGCGGAAACCCCGGTAAAGGCGGCTGGGGTGCAGTATTAGTTTACAACGGGATTGAAAAAGAAATCTCCGGAAGCGACGCTGAAACTACTAATAACAGAATGGAGCTTACAGCGGTCATAGAGGCGCTGAGCGCGCTTAAAGAGCCATGCAGAGTAACTCTGACTACCGACTCTAAGTACGTCTGCGACGCAATTAATCAAGGCTGGCTTAATTCCTGGATAAAGAACAAATGGAGAAAATCGGATAAGAAGCCCGTCCTTAATATAGACCTTTGGAAAAAGCTACTTCCCCTGCTCGAAAAACACAAGGTTGAATTCATATGGGTAAAAGGTCATAACGGTCATAAGTACAACGAGCGCTGCGACGCTCTTGCAGTAAACGAATATCAGAAACTATAAAATCGGAGCCTCATAGGGCTCCGATGTTTTATTATTTATTTAATTTTGTAGTTAAGTGTCAGACAAGCAGATTTATATGCTGTACGGACATCTCCGCCCGACTGAACACTTATAGGATTAATCTTATTATCTGCAAGAGCCTTATAGATTGTAGCATAGTTTGCAGAGTATCCGTCATTCTTGATTTCTTTGCCGTCTTTATCTTTCGCGATATCGCCGTTTTCATCAAGCTGATATTCATCAAGTGGCTTACCTGTAACGTAAATACAGTTATTCGAGCAATCGCCTGTGAAGATTGAGCCGCCCTTATAGTTGTCAATGGCAAGCTGAATTGCAGCGCCGTAATCAGTTACAACTGAGGCGATGCAGTTACCCTTTTCGCTTTCGTCATAGCCGTGGCCAAAAGCATATACTTGATAGTCAAACTCCCCGGTGGCAAGGAAAATTGAATCCGAAAGCGGATTACCTCCGCCGAATACAACTTGAGTGCCCTCATCATACATATTTTCTGCAATAGAAGCAAAACGGTCAACCATCTTGAACTTGGTCTTATAGCAGTACTCATTATCCATAGCGATACCTGTTGAAAGACCTTGATTGTCAATATTTTCCCACTTATAGAACATATATCCGTCCTGCGGAGGGTCAGCAATTACTTCAATTTCATCGTCAGTAACGTATGAGCCGGAGCCTGAGCCGTTTACAACAGTAACGTCGAAGGTCGGATTTTCAGATTTAACATACTGCGGATAAAGCTCAATATTGTTTTCTGCAGTATTCATAAACGTGCCTCTGCTGTTTGCGTCCTGCATAGCTTCAACATCGCTTGAATCCCAATGGTCGAAAACATATCCGCTCGGAGCAGCAGGAGCGCAAACCCACGAATCGCTGTTCGCAGGAGCATTTACAGTTTCTGCAATTTCTTTACCTGTGATATCGTAAATATCAATCTTAATTGTCTTTTCATCTCTGTAAATCGGCGTGATTGTGCAGTCACAATCACCAACAAGAAGATTGATAGTCCAGTCTTTCTTAGAGGATATATTAACCTTACTGTCTTTTACGCCTTCCGTATCAGACTTAGTTTCCCAGTGGTCAAAAACTTTACCTTCGGGAGCAGGACCGGGTGTAATAGTAACGTTCTCACCGTCTGTATAAACGCCCGAGCCGATACCGTCTACAACGTTAACCTTAAAAGTGTCTTTGGCGGCGTCCTCGACCTTCTGATAAACGGGTTTAATAGTCATAGAATAGTCGTAATCAAGATTAGGACTGTCATAATCAGCGTAGTCGAGAACAACAGGCTTCTGCAGCTCATCTGCAGCGAAAGAAGCACCCTGAACAAAACCTGCACCATA
>CAMPAT010000061.1 GCA_946633275.1 uncultured Clostridia bacterium | reverse complement strand
GACGGTTTTCCGCGACGCATATCATCGTCGTCCATACACGGAAGGTCATCGTGAATGAGCGAATAAGTGTGTACATATTCCACAGCGCAGGCAAGCGGTAGCGCCTTATCAACATCTCCGCCGCACATTCTGCAGAATTCAAGAGTCAGAATAGGACGAAGCCGTTTTCCGCCGTTTGCAAGAGAATATCTCATCGCTCTTACAACATCCTGCTGACCGTTGTTAGTGCTCGGCAGGTACTCGACGACAGCGTCGTTAACTACTCTTATATATTCATTCATTTTTTCAATCATCTGATTTGAAAACATAATGATTAGTCCTTTTCAAGTTCTGTAATTTTTGCCTTTGCTTCATTCAGCTTTTTAGTACAAAAAGCCGTGAGCTTAGTTCCCTCTTCAAAAAGCGCGAGCGCTTCGTCAAGAGAGGATTCATTTTTTTCAAGCATCGATACTATTTCATCAAGACGAGAAACAGCCTGCTCATAAGTCATCTTATCATCCATTTAATTCACCTCAGTTACTTCGGCGGTAATTTCGCCGTCGGAAAGTACAATACTTAAGCTGTCGCCCTTAACTACATCGCCGACTGAGCTTACGACGCCCTTCTCGCTCTTCGTAATAGAATAGCCGCGTGAAAGCACAGACAGCGGACTGAGCGCATTCAGCGCGCGGACAGCGCCGAGCAGCTTATTTTCAGCGTTATCAAGAACTGCCTTATATGAATTATTAATTCTCGCATTCGTAACTTCTATATTGTCTTCAAGAGTTTTGAAGAAGTTATCTCTGTTTGAAAGCGCAGATTTATTCTTAATAAAATCGAGTTTTGTCTGTTCTGAATCGAATTTACGCTGAATAAAATTTTCTATTGAAGCGGAGTAATTATTAATCATAATCAACTCATTTTCCGCTTCAGGTACTGCAAACTCTGCAGCAGCGCTCGGAGTAGGCGCTCTTAAATCCGCCACGAAGTCACAAATTGTAGTATCGGTCTCGTGCCCGACAGCAGAGATAACATAAGTTTTACAGTCATAAACTGCACGCGCGACTTCTTCCGTATTAAACGCCCACAAATCTTCAATTGAGCCGCCGCCCCTACCGACTATAATAATATCGACATCCTCGATAGAATCAAGAAGCTTAAGCGACTTAACAATATCGGGAGCAGCGAGGTCGCCCTGAACTATTGTCGGCGCAATAACTATTTCGCAAAGAGGAAAACGGCGCGAGACAATATTCTTAATATCCTCAACTGCGGCGCCCATATTTGACGTCGCAACACCGATTTTGCGAGGATAACGAGGCTTAAGTTTCTGCGAAGGAGCGAACAGTCCTTCAGCTTCAAGCTTTTCCTTAAGCTGTTCAAATGCTACCTGCAAGGCGCCGACGCCCTCCACCTGCATATCGCGGACGTAAAGCTGATAAACGCCGTCGCGCTCGTAAACACCAACCTTGCCGAAGCAAATTACCTTCATACCGTTTTCAGGCTCAAACTTCAGCTTGTAGTTATCGCCTGCAAACATCACGCATTTCAGCTGACTTTTTGCGTCCTTAAGCGTAAAGTACATATGTCCGCTGTTATAATGCTTAAAATTTGAAATTTCGCCTTTAATATACACGCTCTGGAGTGCAGGCAGCTCGTCAAAAAGAGATTTGACGTACATATTAACTTGTGAAACAGTTAAAACAGCCATAATCATCCGTTCTTAAGCGAAGCAAATACTGCGACGCCGGCAGCATTATCGAGCGAAAACTCGGGCTGCGCAAAAAAAGCGCCGTATTTACTCGCCATCAATTTTCTGAGCATTGAATTTGAAGAAACGCCTCCTGAAAAAATAACAGGCATTTCTCCGTGTTCCTGAATTACTGCGCCGAGCATTGAAGCAACTGCAGACGTAACGCAGGAAAGAACAAATTTTGAAATATCTTCTTTGCTTTCATTCCGCAGGAACATCTGTTTCGCTTTATTCTCAACTCCGCTGAGTGAACAGTCTGTACCTTTCATTGAAGGTCTGATACTGTACTCCTTTTCGCTCTTTTGCGAAAGCTCATCAAGAATTTTGCCGCAAGGGAACTGAAATCCCATCATAACACCGGCGCGGTCGATAGCTTGTCCGGCTTTTAAATCAAGACTTTCGCCGACAATTTCCGCGCGGATTATCTCATCCTCGTGCGGAGTTACGAGAAGCGCCTCGGTAGTTCCGCCGCTGAGATGAAAAGCAATAAACTTATCGTTAATAAGCTCAAGCTTGTCCGCGGAATACAGAGCCGCCAGAATATGTCCGACCTGGTGCGAGGTTCTGTAAAGCGGAGCGCCGCAGGATTTTGAAAAAGCAGTAGCAGCGCTGACTCCCGCAAGAAAGCATGGCATATAGCTGCCATCAACATTTCGCGGTCTGTCGCTTACACCGACAGCATTAACTCCGTTAAACTCACAATCCTCAAGGAGCGCAGGAAGATTAACCGTGTGCTGAAACAGCGCGTCGCTTTGACGAAGTCCGCGCTCGCCTTCCTTGACTGCAAGCATTTTCTTATAATTCGTTATTCCGCAATCATTATATAAAGCGAGCGAAGTGGTGTAATTGCTTGTATCAAAGCCTACATACATCACTCTTCACTCCTGATAAGAGAGCCGAGAATACCGTTAATGAACGACGCGTCGTCCTCGCCCGAATACCGCTTGGCAAGCTCAACGGCTTCATTCACGGCTACAGACGAAGGAACATCGTCGACGAACATTATTTCGTAAATTGCAAGTCTGAGAATCGCAATATTAATCTTAGGAATACGCTGAAGTCTCCATCCCTTTGAAAACTCGGATATCTTCGAATCAAGGAGCTCAGCATTATCACTAACGCCGCAAAAAACGCTCTTCGAATACTCGCCGAGTTCCTCAAAGTTTTCCTCATAAGCTTCGCACACAGCTTCATTTGAATCATCCGTAAACAGCCGCTCAAATATGAGCAGGAGCGCCTGTTCTCGTTGTTTATATCTGTTCATTTAATTCTCCTACAACAAAAAACGCCGAGCAAAATAATATCAGTCGGCGTTAAAAGTTACTCTTCGTTTTGTAAAGGTTCATTTGAGCCGTTTTCTTCAAAATCTATTCCCGCAACAATGACATTAACCTTTGATACAAGCTTACCTGTCATATTCTGCACAGCCTCTTTAACGCTGGACTGAACATTCTGCGATACTGCTCTGATTTTTGTATTAGGCTCGAGATTGAGATATATGCTGATTGTAATATCATCACCGTTTTGCAAAACTCTCACAGGGCTCATAACCTTGAGACTTCCGCTCTTGATAGTACTAACCACATCAACAGGACGGTTTGAAAAAGAGCTGACGCCGTCAACATCCTTGGCGGCATTAGTAGCAATTGAAGCAAGAACTTCTTCAGAAATAATGACGTTGCCCTTTTCGTGAGATGATGTTATTTCCATAATATTTGCCCCCTTTGATGGAGATATTATAGCACATTATGTATTAATATACAACTACAATTTATAAAAATTAAATAAATTATTTTGATTGTATAATGGAAACATCCTCAAAAGAGCAGCCCGTCTGAGACATAACAATGTCTTTAATCTGGACAATCAGCGTGTCGTTAAGCTCTGAATCAACAATAATATCCGCTTTAGTTCCCTCGGAATTAATGACTGCAAGACAATTATTAA
This sequence comes from uncultured Clostridia bacterium, assembly GCA_946633275.1. Taxonomy (GTDB): domain Bacteria; phylum Bacillota; class Clostridia; order Oscillospirales; family Acutalibacteraceae; genus Eubacterium_R. The sequence continues at coordinate 1,969 of CAMPAT010000061.1, read as the reverse complement.
CTCCCTTTGCAGTAACGAGAGTTTCAATTTTATTTTCATTTGCGATATTTTCGGATATCCTCGCCATATCCTCAGCCGCCTTTTTGCGCGCTTGCTCGCTCTCGTCAGTTTTATCAATTACCGCCTGCAATTTATCAACAGCAGCGTCGCGCGCGTTCTGACGCTCTACACGGGCATTTGCGAAATAAGTATTTTCTTCTTTCGGTACCTCTGTTGTCGCGTCAACATACTCTGCTTCACCGAGGTTTTTCGTATGCTCTGTTGAGGTAATAAGCGGTTGGATTGTCGCAGAAATCTTGCTGTTATCAAAATACCAGTTACCGATTATTCCCATTCCGAGAAGCAGTACAAACGAAGCTGCGGCAACACGCGTGCGTTTTGCCTTACGTTTTTTAAGCTCCGTTTCAGTCAAAATCGGCTTTTGCTTTTTCATTTTCTTATTTTTTACGTTTTCGCTGTTTGTATTATTGTTTTCGTTGTTCACATAATCACCCTATTTTTTAAGTTTTGAAACGCTGATTTTTGTTGACGGAATTGCATAAAGTGAGCTGACACAGTTAATGACGTTCTCACGGACTGTAACGTCGTCAGCTCCGCCGCACACAACTACTACGCCCTTAACCTCCGGAAAATACTCCTTGATTAATACTGGCTCTTCGCCGTTTTCTCCGTTATATAATACATATTCACTTTCCGTTGAATAATTACTTCCGTTTGTGTTTTCCTGATTATTTTTTGCAAAAATATTTTCATTCGTATTCTTGAGAGTAATCATCACTTTACATTCGCCGACTCCGTCAATTGAAGAAATAATCTCTTTCGTCTTCTCTTCAAGTTCGGAAGTATACGCAGCGTAGCTCACCTTTTCCGACTTATTCTCTGATTTATTCTTCGGTATTGCCTCCGACATTCCGAGAAGCAGAATCCCGATGAGTCCGATAATCACAGCAAGCTTGATTTTCTTATCCGAAGTATTAAATTTTTCAACAATTTCGCGAACTTTAACTTCCAACGCTGACCACCCTTGCATTAACTCCGAGGCTGTCAAAAAGCAGCTTTGATACCTCATCTTTATCATACTCATCGCTTACTGCAACCTGAATGTCGAGAACCTCCGTTTCTCCCGTGTCAATAAGATATCTCACTTCGCAGGAAACATCAGCACCGACAATACCGTTTTTGTTTAACACATTCTTAATCTCTGAATTTATGAGATTTTCGGCGGCTTCGCTCTGACTTTTCCTCAACTCGTTCGTTATCCCGATTTTTGAAAAATCAAGGTCAACTCCGCGAAAGTCCTGAAACGGAATTACAAAAGATATGAACACAAATGCTGAAATCAGGACTTTAAAAAACCTGTTCATACTCCCCTTTGGCGAAAGGAGAGAAAAAACGGATGCAGTTATGAGCGAAACGCATACGGAGAAAGTAAATTGTCTTAAAAAGCCCATTTTAACCTCCTGCAGCAATTAAAATTCCGATTGAAATTACAGTCGTGACTGCTGACAAAATCAGAATGACATTAGCTATCAAAAGCGCGTCACTAAAGGCGCTTAAGACGAACGAAACGCTGTTATCATCAAAAACATCAGATATTACAGAGCATACAGATATAACCATTCGCCATATCACGACTTCAAAAACGGCAGGAAGATAAACGAGCGCGACAGCAATAATTCCTACAATTCCTACGCTGCTTTTAATAAGTGAAGAGTAACTCTGAATAGACATCAGACCTTCGCTGATTGACGCACCGATAACAGGTACTACGGAATTAATAACAAATCGCGCGGAACGAATACCGAGAACGTCAGCGCGCGCTGTTACAGTAGTCTTAAGTGACAAGATAGAAACAAAGGCGCCGCTGACAAATGAAATGCACCAGATAAGAATTCTTTTTAGCGAAGAAATGAGTTTTTCGAGTCTGAGCTCTGAGCGAATTCCGGAGCAAATTCCAAGCGCGAGAAAG
>CAMPAT010000060.1 GCA_946633275.1 uncultured Clostridia bacterium | reverse complement strand
TCCACCCTGCGAATCTGCTCAGTAGTAAGTATGCGCATAATTACTCCTTAAAAGTTTCGTATTATTAATGAATATTGCAAAATAACAATGTCACACAAAGCGTTTTTATACAACATATTTCAGCTCAATGCTTTCTCCGCCCTTGAGCGAATAATTATCAACCGAGACGTTCGGGAATTTTCCGTCGACGTAGTACGTCCAGCCGCTTGTGCCGCCGCAGTCCTTTTCATCAAGCTCGTTAAGACCGACAATGTACATACCGTAGGCGGTTTTCTTGGCTCTCATTTTAATACCGTTCTCCCTGCAGACGCGCTGAACAACCTTGTACACATTGTCGTCGTTTTCATATTTAACCGAATAATTCCTGACAAGGTATCCGCTTTTCGGCACAAATTCCTCGTGACCGTCCTTGAGCTTATCGCGGTTAGAGAGTATCTCCTTGCACTGAATTGTTACTGTGCAATAATAATCGGCGTCATCATTTGAAATTGATTTTTGAGTATGCTCTGAGTTGTTATTAGTTGTCGCTATGCTTCTTCTGTCGCGAGAGCCTTCTCTTAACGACTTAAACAGAGCGTCAAAAAGCTTTATCGTATCTTCACTTCTTGCCGTATTGCTCTTTGCAGTCGTATTTTTACGCGCCTTTGTTGTCGTTACTTTTTTTGAAGTCGTCTGTGCAGTCGTTGAAGCTGCTTTCGTCGTTTTGGTAGTTTCTTTAGTTGTTTCGGTTGTTACAGCCGCAGTTGTCGAAGTGACCGTTGATGTTGTTTCAGGCTGTTTTGTCGCCCTTGTACAGCCGAAAAGGAGCGCAACGCATATAGCGCAAGCAAGGAGCGCAGTTAATCTATTTTTCATCTGTCAGCTCCTTCAAATCGCGTTTCATCGCGCCGTAAGCAACCTCGACAGCCTCGTCAGATATATTACAACCGAGCTGATACAACGGCACCTGAGAAAATATGCTCTCAATTACGTCGAGAAGCTTCTCCATTTTCGGCGCGTGGAGCTTGCGTACAGTCTGCGAAAAAATATTAAACACCGCGTCTTTAACAGGCGCTTTTTCAATATGATTCGTTGTGTCGCGCGAGATGAAGCAAATACCGCCGAGCGGCACAATCTCAGGCACGGAATAATCGTACTTGCCGCTCCACGGAGTGCCGCAGGCGCACATAACGCCGCCTATTTTCCGTATTGCAGGCTTATCGTCATTGAGCATATATGCTCTGTCGCCGAAATGCTTGAGCCAAAGCTGAGTATGGGTAGATTTGCCCACTCCGCTGTCTGCGGAAAACGCATAAGCAACGCCGTCAACAACTACGCAAGACGAATGAAGGAGTATGCCGTCATAGTTCAGCAGCTTAGTATAAAAATCATCGCCCGAAAGCATATACAGCCAGTCCTGCGATGAAAGCTCAGGGTGTTTCTCTACAGCCCGCTGAATGCGCGCGGCAGAAACGTTGACCGTAATATCAACGCTTTGGTCGTCGCTCTGGTCAGGAACGAGATACGCTCTTGCCTGCTTTTCAATTCTGCCAAAGCTATTTTCAATTTTCACCTTCAGTCCTGCGATACTGTAATACGGCATAAGCTACCCTCTTATAAAATAATCAATTATAATTATAATTACATACAGCTGCTATGTCAAATATAAAGTTGATTTTTTCCGTAATTATGATACAATGTAGCTATGATTATGTTATTTAAAAATTACGAGAACGCGCAGTTTGAGGCTGTAAAGGCGCTCAGGAAAGCCGTCTTTGTTGACGAGCAGGGCGCTGATGAAGACGCGGTATTTGACGAGTGCGATAAACAGGACGATACGCTTTTTGCGCTGACGGTGCGCGACGGGAAGAACGTCGCGACGGGCAGGCTTGTAAAAATCGGCGACGCGTACAAAATCGGCAGAGTTGCCGTACTCAGCAGCGAACGCGGAAAAGGCACGGGCAGGGAGCTTATTGAATTTCTCTGCAAAAGAGCGGAAGAATTCGGCGCAAAGAAGATAATTGTCGACGCGCAGCTTCACGCCGTTACATTCTACGAAAAGCTCGGTTTCAGACCGACGGGAGAAAAAGAAAAGTACGATATAGGCATACTCCACCTGCCGATGAGAAAGGATTAATTATGGCTAAGAAGAAAAAGAGCGGCGGCGTAATAGCGCTGCTTGTAATAATACTGATTGCAGTTATAGGCGGCTTCGGCTACTATTTTTACGGCATTATTCAAAACGACATCGGCGGAAAAAATCAGCCGCAAACGCAGTACACGCTCGAGATAACGAAGAGCGATTACGAATACGAAATCGGCAAAAAGCTCTACAACAACAAGATAATCATATCTGACGCGCTGTGGACGAACTGGATGAGCAAGCACTACCCCGATTTTAAATACATAAACGGCGAATACAATCTCAGCGCAGATATGTCTTACGAGGAGATTGCACAGAAGCTGCAGAACCCCGACGTATCTCACGAGGGCGTAAAGGTTGCTATTCCCGAGGGATACAACGTTATGGAAATTGCGAAAACGCTCGAAGAAAACGGCGTTTGCAACGCGCAGGATTTCCTCGAAATATGCAAGAGCACCGACGGATTTGACTACGATTTCCTCTCAACTGTACCTGACAGCGGCTTAATCGCCTACAAGCTTGAGGGCTTCCTCTTCCCTGCCACATACGACCTGGCGAAGAATACCGAGCCGAGGGAAGTTGCTGATGAAATGCTCAAGGCGTTTGCAGACAGAATGACTGACGATATGACTCAGTCCTGCAAGAAGAATGATATGACGATATTCGAGCTCATCACCCTCGCTTCCGTAGTACAGGAGGAGGCGCTCGGACAGAATTCCGCAAAGAACATCGCTTCTGTATTCGTAAACAGACTTAACAAGGGCGCAAAGCTCCAGAGCGACGTTACCTACTTCTACGCCCGCGACCTTCGCGACAAGCAGGGCTTTTCGCAGGAAGTATACGACGCGTACTACACCTACCGCTGCAAGGGACTTCCCGCAGGACCGATAACTAATTCCGGTATGGATATAATCGACGCGGTAGTTAACCACCCCGATACAGATTATCTCTATTTTTACTCCGACCTTCAGCAGGAATTTCATTTTGCCAAGGATTACGACGAATTTATGGCGCTGCAGAAGAAATATCCGTGGAAATAGTAAAAAGCAGGCAACAAAAGAAAGTTGCCTGCTTTTAATTTCAGAGTTTTAAAAATCTATGTCCATAACCTCGCGCTCACCGGGAATAGGCTCAGGTTTCGGCGCATTTTTGCTCTCATAATGCTTAATATACTCGTCGCGGAGTTTAATGTTCTGTTCACGCTGCTCGCTTACCTTAATATTCTTCTTATAAAAATATCTGTAGTTGAAAACAAGAACGAACAAGCCCGTTAAAATGAGCACAATCCCGAGCGGTATCTGCACGCTCATAATCGTCTGAGCGATATCTGCAAGCGCCTTATCAAACGGCTCAAAGCCGCAATACGACTCGCGAAAAGCAACGTCAGCCGCCCGTGCAGCAAAGGTGCCTGTAATCTCGACGGCGCCTGCGCTGACGAACGCCATACCGAAATAACTGTTCTTCATATGTCTTCCGTCATTGATAAAATATATCAGCGCGTATGACAGTATTGCGAGCACAACGCTAACTGCGATTACCAGAAGCGCAGTTCTGCTCCTGACAATCTGAAAGAGCTTAACGTTATCTGTTTTCGCCTGCGAAAGATATCCGCTGATGACGTCTATCTCGTAGGAAGCAAGCTTTGAAATATCCTGCTGAGGTATTTTTATCTTATTAGCAGAAGCGTAGCTGACAAGATTTTCATAAACGGCGCCGTACAGGTCTGCGTCGAGCGAAAAGTCGTTACTTTTCTGCAGAGTAATGTTTTTTGCCGAAGCGTTAATAATTTTACCGAGCACCTTACTGTCGACAGACTGAGCGTAAGCCTCCGCTTTGATCGGAGCGTCAGGCATCTGTAGCTCAAGAGCGCTGTCAATACCGTCTTTAAGCTCTGACGAATACGCGCTTATACTGTCCGCAACACGAGTTCTCGAGTGGAGAATGCATACTGTCGTAACTCCGAAAAGCGAGACTGTAATCGAAACGCATAGCACGATTGAGAGAACAAAGCAGGAAATCTTCTTTGTAACATAATTACTCTTCATACTTTACCTCCCCTGTCAGCTTCGCTGAATACACGGCGTAAAGCTTAGAATTTCCGCCTGATGAGAAATCGTTATACGAACGGCAAATAAGAAGCGTATTATCCTTCTTACTCTTATGAATATCCGAAAGAGTAAGACCGCTCTTAACGCCGGTAATCTTATACTGATATTTACCCTTCAAATAAAATTCGAGCGTTACTGTATCTCCTGCCTTCGCAGAGCGAAACGCGCCGAGCTGACTCATAGCGCTCGTGCCTTCAATGATGACTGCGCCCTTATTCCAGGGCTCGGAAGAGACTTCATCAGCAACGATGGAATCAGAGCCGCTCTCAATATATGTAATATCATAAGACTTCTCGCCGAAGTTCAGCTTTCCGACATAATCGCCCTCGCTGAGTTCAGACAGCTTACTGAACTGCACAGTCTGAAAAACCGGCGAAGAATTATTAATCTCGCCCTCCTGCAAATCCGAAGTTACGGACAAGAAAATAAAAAGTCCCGCAACGCTGATTGCAGCCATAAGAAGCGGCACTATCACAGCTCTCTTAACAAAGCTCATCACCATCGAACGCATCAACATACCTCATAACCTTAAAATAGAGCCGACGGATATTCCGCCGGCAACATTAATATTATACCATAAAGGAAGCGACATTACAATACTTTTATTATCAGCAAAACAGCGGTATAATATAGTCAGGATAAATTATCCTATTTTCGACCAAGGAGGTACTTGTTATGATTAATATTACAGCAAGAGGATTTGAGTTAAAACAGGGCGCGAAGGACGGAATTGAATCCGAGCTCAGAAGGATAGAAAAAATGCTCCCCGACGACGCCGCTTTCGACGTAACTCTTAAGAAAATAAAGGAAGGATATCAATGCGATATCACGGTTAAGCACTTCGGCTCATTCATCAGAGGTGAAGCACAGGCGGAAAGAATCGAGCCCGTTATCGACGCCGCAGTAGACGACCTCAAGAGAAAGCTGCGCAAGCTCAAGACTTATTTCGTAGACAAAAAGCGCAAGGGCGGAATAGACGAAATCGCGTTCGCCATCGACGAGCTGAGCGAAGAAGTAACGATGGATAACTTCGACGAGGCATATTTCGAGAGCGTCGACATAACGCGCACAAAGACGATAACGCCGAATATGATGACAGACGACGAAGCGATAGTACAGATGGAAATGCTCGGACACAGCTTCTTCGTATTCCTCGGAATTGACGGCGAAACGAAGATAGTATATAAACGCAAAAACGGCTACGGCTTGCTTATATGTGAATAAAAAGAAGCGGACAGCGTCCGCTTCTTTTTCAGTATTCAGTATTCTGTTTTCAGTTTACGGCTAAACGTTACTTATACTTCTCCGCCTGAAGGTTGAACATATACGCATACGTTCCGCCGAGAGCCATAAGCTCATCGTGAGAGCCCTGCTCGATTATTTCGCCGTTTTCCATAACGTAAATCCTGTCAGCGCTGACTGTCGTCGACAGTCTG
>CAMPAT010000059.1 GCA_946633275.1 uncultured Clostridia bacterium | reverse complement strand
AGTTCTTTGAGTTCGCCCTCCTGAAGCGTGTCAAACAGGGTGTCAAGTGTAACCTTCTGGAATGCCTTGAATTCCTCTTCCTTAGCCTCTTCCTTACGCTGCTCAACAAGACGGCGTGCAAGTTTTTCATCAGAAACGGCGTTGAACAAATCACCGCTCATCGGCGCGGAGTCAAGACCCATAATCTCTACGGGAACTGACGGACCTGCCTCGTTAATCTTTCTTCCGCGGTAATCGGTCATAGCGCGAACCTTGCCGACAGCTGTGCCTGCGATGATAACGTCGCCCGATTTAAGAGTACCGTTCTGGACGAGAAGAGTCGCGATAGGACCTCTGCCCTTGTCAAGCTTAGCCTCGATAACAACGCCCTTTGCGGAGCGGTCCGGGTTAGCCTTGAGCTCGCACATCTCGGCAACGAGATTAATCGTGTCAAGAAGCTTGTCGATACCCATCTTCGTCTTTGCCGAAACGGGAACGCAGATAACGTCGCCGCCCCACTCCTCGGGAACGAGCTCGTGCTCTGTGAGCTGCTGCATAACCTTATCGGGATTTGCGCCCTCTTTATCCATCTTATTAATGGCAACGATAATTTCAACGCCTGCTGCCTTCGCGTGGTTAATAGCCTCAATAGTCTGCGGCATAATACCGTCGTCAGCAGCTACAACAAGTACTGCGATATCGGTAGCCATAGCGCCTCTTGCACGCATTGCGGTAAACGCAGCGTGGCCCGGAGTATCAAGGAAAGTGATAATATCATTATTCGGAGTCTTAACCTGATAAGCACCGATAGCCTGGGTAATTCCGCCCGCCTCAGTAGACGTTACGTCAGTATTACGGATAGCGTCAAGGATTGACGTCTTACCGTGGTCAACGTGGCCCATTACGCAGACAACGGGGCAACGCGGAATTGCATTCTCATCGTTCTCATCCTCTTCTTCGATAATCTGTTCTTCGATTGATACAACAACTTCCTTTTCAACCTTTGCGCCGAGCTCTGTGCCGACGATTTCGGCAGTCTCAAAGTCGATAACCTCGTTTACGGTTACCATCATACCGAGCTTCATAAGCTCCTTGATAACCTCCGTTGCTGTAATACGGAGAAGCGAAGCGAGCTCGCCGACTGTAATCTCATCTGGAACTTCAATCTTAATCTGCTGCTTTTTACGCTGCTCTGCAATACGTGCAAGACGCTGAGCCTCAGTCTCCTTCTTGCGCGAGACAGGTCTCTTCTTGCGGTACTGCTTCGATTTCTGATTAAGCTTCTGCTTCTTCTGATTATCGTTATAATTGCTTGCAGGCGCAATATCCTCGTACTTCTGATTGTACTTTTCAAGCTCAACGGTGTTCGCTCTCGTATCAATCCTGCGAACCTCGCCCTTAGTTCTCGCCTGAGGAGTCTGGGTAGCCTTCTTCTTTGCCTTCTCTTCGGCGCGCTTTGCCGCCTGCTCCGCCATCTGAAGAATTGCAGCCTGGCTCTGGTGCTTCTTCGACTTTGAGTCGGTCTTTTCCTTCTCAGGCTTCTTCTCAGCCTTCTTCTCCTGAGGCTTGCGCGTTGCAAAATAAGCGTCAAAGCTGTCAACGCTGTTTTCCTGAGTGATTTTATCAAAAAGAATATTGAGTTCTTCCTCTTCGAGCACAGACGCAGGCTTCTTCGCTGCGCCCTCGCAGTAATCGGAAAGAATTTGTACAATATCCTTATTCTGTTTGCCGAAGTCCTTTGCGACGTCGGAAACCTTAACTTTAATTAGCATAGACATTTTCCTCCTTGATTAACTCGTAAATTCGCGTGGAAAAATTGATATCATCAACTGTAAGCACACCTGCTTTATAGCCGACAAAGCGGTGAATATCATTAATCGTTTCGTCAATACTGACGCAAGGTATCTCGCCTTTTTGCTCTGAGGCAGCTTTTTCAAATTCCGAAACAAGCCTTTTCGATATATCGGATGAAAAAACAACGAGCTTCGCTTTGCCGCTTTTGACAGCGCCGAGCGCCATATCGTGTCCCATAGACAGCTTGCCTGCGCGACGCGCCATTCCGAGCATTTGGATGTACTTCTTATTATTCATTGCTGATTTCTTCTTCCATCTTATCGTAAACACCGTCGTCAATCTGCACGTCAAAGGCACGCTCAAAAGCTCTCTTCTTACGAGCTTTTTTAAGGCAATCCGCATTTTTGCAGACGTAAGCGCCTCTGCCCGGCTTCTTTCCGGTAAGGTCAAGACTGATTTCGCCCTCGGGAGATTTAACAACGCGTACAAGAGTACGCTTATCGAACATCTCACCGCAGCCGGTGCACATTCTCATAGGTATTTTTTTCGCTTTCATCATCAGCCCTCATAAAATCCTGATTCAGGCTTGATATCAATTTTCCAGCCTGTGAGCTTTGCGGCAAGGCGGACGTTCTGTCCTTTGTTGCCGATAGCGAGCGAAAGCTGGTCGTCAGGTACAGTTGCGCGGCAGGACTTTGCGCCCTCGTCAAGAATTTCAACGCTCACAACATCTGACGGAGCGAGAGCCGCTGCGACAAATTCAGCAGGGTCTTCGCTGTATTTAACGATATCAATCTTTTCGCCGCCGAGCGCGTCAACAATATTTGAAACACGCTGTCCGCGAGGTCCGATACAAGAGCCTACGGGGTCAACGTCGTCCTCCTTTGACATAACGGCAATCTTAGTTCTGCTGCCTGCCTCGCGTGAAACGGACATAATCTCAATTGTGCCGTCAAAAATCTCGGGAACCTCTGTTTCAAAAAGACGTCTTACAAGACCGGGATGAGTACGGGAAATCATAATCTTCGGTCCCTTGTTGCCCTCTTTAACATCGACAACAAAAATCTTCGTAATATCGCCTTCGCAAAGCTCCTCGCCCGGAACCTGCTCTGCTCTCGGGAGGATTGCTTCGTTCTTGCCGATTTCAAGAGTGACGTTACCCGTCATCGGGTCAACTCTGCTGACTCTCGCAGAAAGAAGTTCCTGATTCTTGCTCTGGAATTCCTTGAGCATTTGTCCGCGTTCAGCCTCGCGGATACCCTGGCGGATAACGTGCTTAGCTGTCTGCGCCACAATTCTGCCGAAGTTCTTAGTCTTAAGCGGGATGTCGATTGTCTTACCCACCTTCGCAGATTTTCTGATAAGCTGCGCCTGTTCAAGAGTGAGGTCTGTATCGGGGTCCTCAACCTCTTCAACAACGTTCTTAGTAACATAAACCTTGATTTTCTGCTTTTCAGGGTCGATATCGCAATGGACGATATCCTTGCCGCCGAAGTCGTGCTTAGCGGCTACTACGATAGCGGCAGAGATTTTCTCGTACAGATAATCTGCCGGTATGCCCTTTTCTGCTTCGAGCATTTTTACTGCTTCAAAAAATTCCTTACTCATTTTCCTATCATTCCCTTCTTACTTAATTGAAGTGTTATACAAAATCATCTATATCAAAATCATCAAGCTTGACGAAATTCGTATCCTTCTTGTCAAAGGAAGCTTCGCTTCCGTCCTGAAGCTCAATGGTTAATTTTTTATTCTCAAAGCTGAGCAGCCTGCCGCTGAAATCGCGCACGCCGTCAACGGGACGTATCGTACGCACCATAACGGGCGAGCCGATATATTTAACAAAATGCTCGTCGCGCGTAAGCTCGCGCTCAACGCCGGGAGAGCTGATTTCGAGCATATAATTCTGCGGTATCGGGTCTGCGTCGTCAAGAGGCTTCGACACAGCGTGAGTCAAATCAACGCAGTCGTCGATATTCACTCCGCCCTCCTTGTCGATGAAAATCCTCAGATACCATTCGCTGCCTTCTTTTTTGAACGTGATATCCCAGATATCAAGGCCGAGTTCTTCTGCAAAAGGTCTGACGATTTCCTCAACCTTCTGCACCGTATTTGGCTTTGCCAAGTAATCACTCCTCATTTTAACAAAAAGAAGCGGACCGCTTGGTCCACCTCACTTTGATTAATATTCGTACATTGTTATTATATATAATAAAAACAATTTGTCAAGTATTTTTTTATTCAACTGACTTTTTACTCTTATTGAGCATAATCGCATTGATTACGATAAGCCCTGCAAGAACGATAATCCAGCCGAAAAGGCTCTTGCTGATATGCTGACCCGTAGCGGCGAAATAACAAATCTTACCGAGCTGGCGGAAAATGTTAATTCCGAACGCGCAAAACTCGAAATATGAAGCGAAGCGCATTGAAGCCTTACCGCACTTAAACGCAACTGCAAGGATGATAATCGAAGCTGCCGCATAGCAAGCGTACTGAGTCAAAAACGGGAGAAGCATACTGCCCGTTTTTTCCATAAAATACGCGCTCGTGAACGCTTCAATCTGATTGAAGAACGGAACTGCATAAAACAGAATAATAATCGGAACTGCTCTGATATGTTCCTCATCGTTCTTCTGCACACGGTAAAACCTTAACGCGAGAAGCGCAAATAAAACGAAAACAACCTTGCTGAGAATAAAGTAAAGCATTGCGCCGTCCGCGGTAACGCTCGCGATATATGTAATGTTCGGCGGAAGCATCTTTACCGCCAACATCGACGCGAAAATGCCGAGGAACGGACTCTCAAGTTTCGTCACTATCAAAAATACAACCGCAACGACTATTGTATAAACCATCGCGCATACGAGAGCTGTAGTCTGGCTCGGAGTGATTACGACCTCAAGTATCTTCTCGCAAGCCTGCGAAAGCACTATCAGAACAGCTGCAAAAATACCAAGGGTCTGGTTTTTATTAAGTTTCATCTTTTCCATAGAATTCATCTCCTGTTAATTATTATAATAATTTTAACATTATTTGTCAACAAGTTTGACAATCGGAAAAAATGGTGCTATTATACACAATTAGCAATGTAAACTATATACGAGGTGAATAATATGTTAAATAAGAAAAATCTTATTCCCGTCTCGCTTCTCACGGGTTATCTCGGCGCAGGCAAGACGACTGTGCTCAACCACGTTCTTGCAAATCAGGAAGGATACAAGGTCGCAGTTATCGTAAACGATATCGGCGAGGTAAACATCGACGCTTCGCTGATTGCAAAGGGCGGAAACATCACGCAGGAGGACGGCGAGCTTGTTCCGCTTTCAAACGGCTGTATCTGCTGTACTCTCAAGGTCGACCTTATGAATCAGATTATCGACCTTGCAAAATCGAAGAAGTTTGATTACATCTTAATCGAGGCTTCGGGCATTTGCGAGCCCGGCCCGATTGCGGGCTCAATCTGTATGCTCGACGGAACGGACAAAAGCGTTAAGCTCCCCGGAGTCGCATATCTCGACAGCGTTACAACAGTCGTAGACGCGAAGCGTATGGCGGACGAATTCGGCTCGGGCAAGGCGCTGCTCAAGGATAATCTCGACGAAGAGGATATCGAAAACCTGCTCATCCAGCAGATTGAATACTGCACAACTATCGTTCTCAACAAGATTGACGACGTTACGGAAAAAGAACGCCGGGAGGTACTTGACGTAATCAGAGCGCTTCAGCCTGAAGCAAAGATTATTGAGACGAATTACGGCAAGGTTGAAGTATCTGACATTCTGTCGACAGGCAGCTTTGATTACGAAAAAATTCTTGAAAGCGCAGGATGGATTCAGGCGATGGAACGCGAGGAAGGCGAAAACTCAGCCGACCTCGAAGAGCATGAGCATCACCACGACCACGACGAGCACGAACATCACCATGACCACGATGAGCACGAACATCAT
>CAMPAT010000058.1 GCA_946633275.1 uncultured Clostridia bacterium | reverse complement strand
TAATCTCGTTGAGCTTGAGACCTGCAGCAACACCTGCAAGATATCTGCCCTCGTAAATTGAAGCAAATGCGTTGTGATAGTTAGCAAGACCTTCTGTATGTGCCTTTGTGCCCGTTGCGTGGCAGAACTGTACGTCTGTAAATTCCTTAGCTGCCTTAATCATATAGTCTTCGTGACCGAATGAGTCAGCGAATACGATGTTGCAGCCCTGGTCTACAAGGTCAGCAGCTGCTTCGTAGCACTCGTTACCCTCAGGAATGTTTGTCTTGAGGATGTACTCTACGCCAAGCTCGTCGCAAGCCTCTTTAGCTGCGTTGATGAAGTTAAGGTCATATGTTGAGTTTTCATCGTGAAGGAAGATGAAACCAACCTTAACTGTCTTTGCGTCTGCGCCTTCTCCGCCGTTATCTGACTTTGCACAAGCAGCAAAAATGCCTACTACTGCAAGAATAACGGTGAGAACAACAGCAACAATTTTCTTTGAATTTTTCATTACGTTTTCCCTCCATTAAATTATTGAATGGTTTATATTATAAGGCGTCTGCCATTATAATCAGTCTCTGAAAATTACTTCGCCCGTTTCGTGATTCATGCTCTCCACGATTGCGAGGCTCTCAACTCTGATTCCCTGCCCGCGAAGCGCGTCGCCGCCGTGCTGATAGCCCTTCTCGATTACGGTGCCGCAGCCTGCGAGCTCCGCTCCGCTGTCCTCAACGAGCTTAATCAGTCCCTTAAGCGCATTTCCGACTGCAAGGAAATCGTCAACAATCAATACTCTGTCGCCCTTGCCGAGGAAGCGCTTGCTTACCATAATATCATAGGTTGTGCCGTGAGTGAAAGATTCAACGGGAGTTGTGTAAACATCGCCGGCAATGTTCTTAGTCTTCGTTTTTTTAGCAAAAACAAGAGGGCAGCCAAGTTCCTGAGCCACAACGGTGCCTATTGCAATACCGCTCGCCTCAATCGTCAAAACCTTGTTAATGCCCTCGTCTTTAAAAAGTCTATGAAATTCTTTCCCTACTTCGCGCAGGAAGGCGCAATCTATCTGATGGTTCAGGAAACAGTCTACCTTCAGGATGTTCCCCTCATATACTTCGCCTTCAGCCAAAATCTTCTGCTTAAGAAGTTCCATCAGAATCACCGCCAATTTGGATTACGCTAATATAATAAATTAATGCTTGACTAATTTCAACATTTTTTTGAGATTGACATCAATTTGAAACCTTTTTTATATTTGCTAAACAATAAACGGCTTTTCGCCGACCTTATTTTAGGGCAAAATGACTACGGAAAAAGGCAAAAAATGTCATAAAATATAAAGAAGTCTGCACAAGCCGTGCAGACTTAATTATTATTTCTTAGTATTATCGGGCTTCCAGTCGAATGAAGAAGCGTTATAACCGAATGCTTTTTCAACAAGAGGAGTAAACTCGTCGCCGTTTTTGCCGTAGTCCTCACTCTTAAGCTCGTAAATAGCTTCATTCAGAGAATCCTTCCAGCCGCTGTACTTTGCACAGGCGATAACGTACTCGATTTTGTCGAGCTCGCCTTCAAAAATCTTGTAGCTGTCAGCCTTGCCTGTCGGCATAAAGGTAAATTCGTCTGTTACGACGATATCAGCCTCGCCCGAATCGAGCTTTCCGAGCGCAGAGTCTATGCTCTGCTCTTCCGATACGCTCGCGCATACTGACGAGATAGCAACATTCTTTTTAAACGCAGCATCTGCGGCATCGCCGACTACAACAACCTTCGCGCCCATAAACTCGGCAAAGCCGTTTCTTTCGCTGTCCTTCGCAGCGACCGCGATAATGCGGTTCGTAATAATCGGCTCTGTGAAAGAATACTCCTCGTTAAAGGTGCCGCTGTTCTTAGACGCGCCGAGGAGCAGACCTGCACTGTACTCCTTGCCTTCACTATCGGTGAAGCCGCCGTCCTTCTCGAGCTCATATCCTTCGTCAACCTTCTCAAAGGTGTACGACTTAAGGTCTCCCTTTACGGAGTCAAAAATTTTCTTAAACAGTTCTGCCTCAAAGCCCGTAACCTTGCCCTTGTCGTCGACCTGAAGGAGCGGAGCTACAGCTTCAGTATAACCGATAATCAGCTTTTCGTCGCTGTACTTCTCCTTCTCGCCCTTCGAGCAGCCTGCGAATACAGTAAGCACGAGCGCAAGACTAAGTAAAACTGCAAATACTCTTTTCATAACAATTCCTCCCTGTGCGGAATGATACTAATTTAATTTTATATTATTGCAAATATAAAGTCAAGAAAATAATTTGGTAAAGCGCCTTTTCGAAAACATTTGACAATGAATATAATAAGTATTAGAATAATGTAGATATTTAAAGAGAGGTGAAAGCAATGCTTACGCTTGACAGAGTATATAAGGCTTCGCGCGTGCTCGGCGAAATAGTCCGCGAAACAGATATGATTGCCGCGCAGAAAATCAATCCTGCGGCGAACGTTTATCTCAAGACGGAAAACCTGCAGGTTACGGGCTCGTTCAAAATAAGAGGCTCATATTTTAAAATCAGCCAGCTTTCCGACGAGGAAAAGGCAAAAGGCGTAATCGCCTGCTCCGCAGGAAATCACGCGCAGGGCGTGGCGCTTGCCGCAACTAAAAACGGGATTAAATCGCTCATCTGTCTGCCTGACGGCGCTCCCATCAGCAAGGTAGAGGCAACTCGCAGATACGGCGCGGAAATCTGTATGGTCAAAGGAGTCTACGACGACGCGTATAAAAAAGCGCTTGAACTCCGCGACGAAAAAGGATACAGCTTTATCCACCCGTTTAACGACCCCGACGTCATTGCAGGTCAGGGCACAATCGGGCTTGAAATCCTCAACCAGCTCCCCGACGCCGACGTCGTAGTAGTTCCCGTAGGCGGCGGCGGACTTATCGCTGGCGTTGCATATACAATAAAGCAGCTTAAGCCGAACTGCCGTGTTTACGGAGTACAGGCATACGGCGCACCGTCAATGCAGGAAAGTATCGAATGCGACGAGATTAAGACGCTCGCAGGAGTAAATACAATCGCAGACGGTATCGCGGTCAAGACTCCGGGCGACCTTACATATGAGCTGTGCAAGGAATATGTCGACGGTATCGTAACTGTTACTGACGACGAAATCGCGCTCGCAATCCTCACGCTCCTTGAGCAGCAGAAGCTCATTGCGGAAGGCGCAGGCGCAGTTCCCGTAGCCGCAGTAATGAACGGCAAAATTCCCGACATCGACGGCAAGAACGTATGCTGTCTTGTCTCAGGAGGTAATATAGACGTTACGATTTTATCGCGCGTTATCGAGCGCGGCCTGAAGATGGGCGGAAGAACTGCCGACATAGTAATCGCGCTTTCGGACAAACCGGGCCAGCTCGCAGGCGTAAGCCGCATTATTTCCGAGCAGGGCGCTAACGTAGTAAGCGTTAATTACGACTCGACAGACCTCGATATGAACATCACCGACTGCTATCTCAAAATCGGCGTTGAAACAAGGAATTTCGAGCACATTCACTCAGTAAAGCAGGCGCTTCTCGACGCAGGCTTCCAGGTATGCGAATAGATTAAAGACAAAAGATAAAAGAACAGGAGAGACACTATGGAATATGTAGCTACTAACAACGCACCGGGCGCAATCGGACCTTACAGCCAGGCTGTAAAAGCAAACGGTATGCTCTTCACCTCGGGACAGATAGCAATTAATCCCGAAACAAATAACGTTGACGCAAAGACGATTGAAGAGCAGACTGAGCAGGTATGCAAAAACCTTACAGCTGTAGTTGAAGCCGCAGGCACAACTATGGATAAGGTTGTTAAAACAGTATGCTTCCTCGCTGACATCAACGATTTTGCAGCGTTCAACGAAGTTTACGGAAAATACTTCACGTCAAAGCCTGCGCGCTCCTGCGTCGCGGTAAAGGATTTGCCGAAGGGCGTTCTCTGTGAGGTTGAACTCATCGCGGAATTATAAACTGTATATTGTATGGGCGGATTAATTCCGCCCTTTTTTATTGATATATATTGTATTTTCATAATAATGTGATATAATTAGAATGGATTAATTTTTGCAGGAGCTTATTCGTGAAAAAAGAAAACGATAAAAGATATAACGACAATCTCGTTATCGGCAGGAACGCCGTAACGGAGCTGCTCAAAAGCGGCAGAGAAATTGAAAACGTGCTGATTGCAAAGGGCGAGCGTGAAGGCTCGATTAACCGTATCATCGCGCTTTGCAAGGAAAAAAGAATTGTAATCAAGACGGTAGACCGCCGCAAGCTCGACAGTCTCGCACAGGGCGCTAATCACCAGGGCGTGGCGGCAAACGTTCCCGAGCACGAATACTCGAGCGTGGAAGACATCCTCTCATACGCAGAAGAAAGAGGCGAACGCCCGTTCATAATCATCTGCGATGAAATTGAGGACAGTCACAATCTCGGCGCGATTATACGTACTGCCGAAGCGTGCGGCGCGCACGGAATTATCATTCCGAAAAGGCGCGGAGTCGGGCTGAATTTCGTCGTGGCAAAAACCTCGTGCGGCGCGCTCGAATATATGCGTGTGGCGCGAGTAAACAATCTTGCCGACACTATTGACAAGCTCAAGAGGGAGAACATCTGGGTTTATTGTGCCGATATGGACGGACAGCGCTGGGACAAGACCGATTTTTCGGGCGGCGCGGCGCTCGTAGTAGGCAACGAGGGTAAAGGAGTAGGCAGACTCATTAAAGAAAAGTGCGACGTCACCGTCAGCCTGCCTATGCTCGGTAAAGTTAACTCGCTCAACGCTTCCGTTGCGGCGGGAATACTTATGTACGAAATAGCAAGACAAAGGCTGTAAACTCACGGGTTGAAGAGAGAGAATATGAGCGAACATTTATCAATAGATGAAATTATCAAAAGGGCGGAAGAAATCAAAGGTGAAGCGGAAAAGCAGCTTCAGGCCGCCGAAAAGAGCCTTGACGAAAAAGCGAAGACGGCAATCGACGAAGTCGTCGTAGACGAAAACGCCGTCGTCGAGCGAATCGCAAAGGTTTACGAAAAAATTGACGGCGAGGACAGCGACGTCAAGGAATACACCCCGTCTGAAAAAAAGCGGCAGAGTCCGTTTATTAAGGCTCAGCGGATTGAGGAAGAGGACGAGTCCGACGAGGAGGACATAAAAATCGCCCCTGCGAAATTCGAGAAGGAAGAGGCGGCAATCGAGCCGCGCCTTGACGAAGACAAGACTCAGCCCATAAGCCTCGGGCGAAGCGACAAGACGAACGTCCTTCCCGACTTCGGCAAAACAAAAACGCACAAATTTGTGCGCGCTGAGGATGACGGCAAAACGAAGCCGATGATGTACGTATCAAAATCGGAGCTCGACGAGGAAAGCGACCTGCAGGAAATGCCGATGATAGTTGCGAAGGAGCACATTTACGACGGTTTTGTTGAACCCGAGGACAGCGACGCTTTTGAGGAGTCAGGCGTGCAGATGACATTTGAGGGCTTTGACGACGTTATCGAGAGTGTTCCCACAATCGACGAAGAGGTTGCGGAGCAGATACTGCTTGAGCGAAGGCAGGAAAAAGTGGGCAAATTCCGTCTGTTCGGTCCTGACGAGACAGACCAGGATTTAGGCGTGCACAACGTCGCGCGCGAAGACTATATCCAGACCGACGAAAAGGACAGATTTCTCAACAATCTTTTTGCAAAAAAAGGCTCGCTGAGGCTCAGAATAATTGCAACTATGTGGC
>CAMPAT010000057.1 GCA_946633275.1 uncultured Clostridia bacterium | reverse complement strand
ATCCTTAAGGCTCTCTACAAGCTCATCGAGCATAAGAACGGCAATCTTCCCAAAGTCGTCAAATGTGAGGTTATTAAATATAACGACTTCGTCAACTCTACCGAGAAATTCGGGGCGTAAGAAGCGCTCGAGAGCCTTCATAGTTACCTCTTCGGTGATATCCTTATCACTCTTGCCGAAGCCCATAGTATTCTGGTCTGTTGAGCCTGCATTCGACGTCATAATAATGATAGTGTTTTCAAAATTAACTACCCTGCCCTGTGCGTCCGTAATTCTGCCCTCGTCAAGAATCTGAAGGAGAATATTAAGGACGTCCTTATGCGCCTTTTCAATCTCGTCAAAAAGGATAACGCTGTACGGCTTGCGGCGCACCTTCTCAGTAAGCTGTCCTGCGTCGTCGTAGCCGACATAGCCCGGAGGCGAGCCGATAATTCTCGACACGCTGAATTTCTCCATAAACTCGCTCATATCAAGTCTGATAAGGTTATCGGGCGAGTCGAACATTGCGTTAGCAAGCTGTTTCACAAGCTCTGTTTTACCAACGCCTGTTGGTCCTACAAAAATGAAGGACTGTGGGCGCTTTTTCGGACTAATCTGAATTCGTCCGCGGCGGACCGCGCTGGCTACCTTAGATATAGCGTTGTCCTGGCCGATAATATGCGATTTCAGCTCATCCTCAAGCGCTGCGAGCTTTTTAACATCGCCCTGCTCTACCTTAGCGGCAGGAATACCCGTCCAAAGAGAGATAACGCGCGCAAGGTCGGCTTCAAGCACCTGGTTATCCTTCGCTTTTTCTTCAAGCTCGGGAAGCTGATTCTCAACATTAATAAGTTTAGATTTAAGCTTAGAAATAAGCTCATAATCTATATTTTCGTCTTCCTCAGGATTAGAGAGCGACTCAATATTCTCGCTGAGCTCCTCTTTTTCTGCGAGAAGCATCTGGTATCTGCTGATTGCAGGATTGCGCAAGTTTGCGCCTGTACACGCCTCATCAAGAAGGTCAATCGCCTTATCGGGAAGGTATCTGTCAGTAACAAATCTTTCCGACATAGTGACTGCCTTATATACGAGAGTATCGCTGATTTGCACCTTATGGTAATCCTCGTAATATCCCTTAATACCGAGGAGCATTCTGTAAGCGTCGTCGAGCGACGGCTCTTCAACCTTCACAGGCTGAAAGCGGCGTTCAAGTGCGGCATCCTTTTCAATATACTTACGGTACTCGTTAAAGGTTGTTGCGCCGATAACCTGGATTTCGCCTCGTGAAAGCGCAGGCTTAAGGATATTTGCGGCGTTCATCGTGCCTTCGCTGTCGCCCGTTCCGACAAGGTTATGCACCTCGTCTATAAAGAGAATAATATTGCCCTCGTGCTTTACCTCGTCGACAAGTCCCTTAATTCTGCCCTCAAACTGACCGCGGAACTGAGTTCCTGCAACGAGTGCGGTAAGGTCAAGAAGATATATTTCCTTATCAGCAAGGCGCGCAGGCACCTCGCCCTTCGCAATCTTAATCGCAAGTCCTTCTGCGATAGCAGTTTTACCTACGCCCGGTTCACCTATAAGGCAGGGATTATTCTTCGTTCTGCGGCAAAGTATCTGAATGGTACGGGAAATCTCGTTCTCTCTGCCTATGATATTATCAATCTTGCCTTTTTTAGCTCTGTCGGTAAGATTATTACAATACGAATTAAGGAACTTCCTTGTATCTTCCTGAGCGTTTTTCTGGCGCTTTTTATTTTTCTTTGGCTTAGCGTCGCCGTTTGACTTTTCACCCGTAACGCTGCCCATATCGCCGAAAAGGTTCTGAAACGGCATTGTCTGAGCGCCGTCAGCATTATCGGGATTAAACATCTCACCCAGGTCGTCAAAATTGAAGTCGTCCATATTCTCCATAAACATATTCATCTGTTCAGAAGCGGCTTCCAAATCCTCATCGCTGATACCGAGCTTTTCAATCATCTGGCGAATCGGGCCTATATTAAGGTCGCGCGCGCAGTTAATGCAAAGCCCCTCGGGTTTTACCTCGTCGCCTTCCATTTTTTGTATAAATACTACGGCAGGTCTTTTGCCGCAGCGCGAACACATATTTTTGTTCATATAAGTATTAACTCCTACTGTTTGTTAGTTTTTTCTTTATTTTCCCTAAGCTGTTTGAAGAAACCGGGAACATAGCTGAAGAGAGACACAAATGTCATTATTGCCGCAATAATAATCATAATGTTAATAACAACCTGCGGCAGGATAATTGCGCTGAAGGCGCTGACTCCTGCGAGTGCGCTCTCAGGTCCGCCGATTGCGATAATCGCAATCATAAAGATATAAAATACTGTTGTGGCAATCTTACCCCAGATTTCCGCTGCGCCGGGACGAAGTCCTTTTGACAGCAGGAGAAGTCCTGCGATAATCATAATAAGTTCTTTCGCAATAAAGAGGAAGAGAACGTACTTGATACTGTCATTCCAGAATTTGCAAATAAGAATAATTACAATCGCCATCTGAGACAGCTTATCGGCAACAGGGTCAAGGATTTTGCCGAGATTAGACACCATATTATACTTACGCGCAATTTTGCCGTCAAAAAGGTCTGTAAGCGCCGCAACAATCATAACTACGAATGCAGGTATGTACATCTCCTTAATAAAGAGCACGGAAAAAACGGGAATCATAGCAATTCTGAAAAAGCTGAGCCAGTTCGGAATAGTATTCCAGTTTTCAAATAAATCGCCTAAGTTGTCCTTAATTATCTTATTATCCATCAGATAAGTCCCTCCGTAATCGCATTAAATGGGTTGATATTGTTAATTAAATCAACGAGTGCGCTGTTATTAGCATAATCGATGAACGTATTTGCTCCGCCGCTGTCCTCGTAATATCCTGTCAAATACGTTATAAGCGCGCTGACTGCGAAAATAATCACGAGTGCCTTAACCGCGCCGAACAGCATACCGAAGAATTTATCAGCTTTGCGAAGCTTTGACTCGCCGTCTCTGTCCTTCTTCTTATTACGGTGCTTAACAGCGAGAATAATAATTCCCGTAATGCCGAAGAACACAAGAAACACTAAAACAAATATGCAAATTTTAGTGAGCATTATCAGCGTTGGTTCAAAAACATTTTCAAGAACCGTCTGTGCCGCGTCCTTGCTCGAAAGCTTTACGCTCGAGAGATTAACGGAGTCTGCAACAAGCTTCGGCAGCTGCTGATGAAGCTTATTAAGATTATCAAGTATATCGTCGACGTTTGAGGAAGTAACAATCTTCTGCTCAATATATTCAAGCGCTTTTGGCTTAACAAACTCATTATAGACTCCCGAGCTGTAATTATCGCTTAGGAAAAAGCAGAGAAACGTTCCGACAGACCATCTGATAAATCCGAGGACGGACACAAATATTCCCTTTTTCCATCCGAAAGCGGAAAGAAGCACAAGCAATATAACAAACGCTACGTCAACGCCGTTTACCGTATAATTAAAAATTGTCATTTTGTCACCTTTGTTTCCATAACGTCAATAAGCTGATGACGTGTTATAAAAATCTTCGAGGATAACTTATACGCGCTCGTAACGCTATCGTCGCAGTTAAACGAGTCTTTCTGCTCGCCTTTAGTAAGCGAATACGTCACAAGCTTATCGGAAAACAGAACGCAAATATCATTCGTCGCGGAAACGAATTTCGGCTTCTGCTTAACCGTTATTTCCGTTTTAACCTTACCGTTTGAGTTAACATAAGCAATATGATTATCGACAGCGTCGGAATATTTCGCGTATATGTAAACGAGCTCGCCGTCGCCCGTATAGTTATATGCAACAGTATTAACGCTGCCGTGGGCGAAGACTTCTACATCCTTCTTCTGCGACTTAATGAGATGAACAGTATCGTCAGCTACATAATAAAGCTCGCCTGACGAGGTGTACTGCAAATCAATTACGTTACTTTCTTTATACACAAACTCAGCCTTCGGCTTATCGTCACCTATATTATATGTGTGAAGTGTTGTTACAATCTTGCCGTCCTTAGAATTAACCGTTGCACAGGCGAACTTTTTGCCTGAAGAGTCTATCGCCACCGCAACTATATATCTGTCCTTAACGCGGAACTTAACGAGCTTCTTAAGTGAATTATTCATAACTACGAGCTCAGTCTTATTCGCGCTGTTTCTGCAGGCGTATACGACATTGCCGTTCTTCGCAACGTCGCCGCAGATTACCGTTTCCTTAAGCGTACTTTCATAAACATTCTCAGTGATTGAATCAAGGCGGAATCTCGTCCCCCCCTGGTCAAAAGTGAACATATATTTTCCTGCAGTCGTCATAATCGGATTTGCGTATCCCGACAAGAAGCTGTAAACTTCCTTGGCGTCAGTCGGATTAAGTACCTTGCAGGACATATCCGTAAGAGCGACGAGTCTGTCATTCACGAACGACAGCTTCACGCCCGACGAAGTATCGAGAGAATACGGATATGCGTCCGCTTCGGTCGTAATTCCTATTCCGCCGGGGGAAAGCTTACTCTTAAGCGAAGAAAAATCGATTTCCGCAACTCGCATAGCTGCGAGGACAAATACGATTACAATCAGCACTATCCATATTATGAGCCTTATTTTCCGCTCTTTAGCAAGCTGTTTTTCTTTTCGCGCATTTTCACGCTGATTTGATGGCATTTTTCTTCTCCTGAATTAGTATGTTACTTTATTGAGATATAACCCCTTTGCAGGGGCGGTTTTTCCTGCGCGCCTGCGCTCGCAGGAAGCTATTACGTCGGACAGCTCACCCGATTTTATTTTGCCCTCGCTGACAAACAAGAGTGTGCCGACCATAATACGCACCATATTATACAAAAATCCGTCGCCCTCGAACGTAAAAAGCACCATATCGCCCTCACGTCTGACCTGAGCTTTAGTAATAGTGCGAACAGTATCCTCAACATCGCTCTTCACAGAGCAGAAGCCCGAAAAATCGTGAGCGCCGATAAAATACTGTGCTTCGCCGTTAAGATAATCTGCGTCAATCGGATATCTGTAATGATACGCATAGTTTTCTGAAAACGGGTCGCGAATTCTGCCGTTATAAACTTTATAAACGTATTCCTTCGTTTTGCAGTCATACCGAGGATGAAAGTCAGAGGGAACTTCTCTACAGTCAAACGCGCTGATATCCTTAGGCAGTTTTGTATTAAGCGCCATAACAACGCCCTCGCATGAAATATCCATATCAGTATCGAGCGTAAGGCAGTACATATTTGCGTGTACTCCGCTGTCTGTACGCGAGCAGCCCTTTACATCAAGGCGTTTACCGAAGACCTTTTCGACGGCGTTCTGGAACTCCTCCTGAACTGACAGGGCGTTACTCTGCACCTGCCAGCCGTGATAGGCCGTACCGTCATATTTTATTGTGATTAACAGTCGTTTCATTAAATCACACTTTTAGTATAAATTTTGAGCAGGATAATCCCTGCGAAATATATAATTACCGCGCACATAGACACATAGTCGCGAAATGCGAGGTGATTAACATTCATCTTGGTTCTGCCCTCGCCGCCGCGGTAACAGCGGCACTCCATTGCGTCCGCAAGCTCATTCGCTCTGCGGAAGGACGAGATAAACAACGGAATCAAAACGGGCACAACGCCTTTAACTCTATGCACAAGTCCGCCAGACTCCATATCAGCTCCGCGCGATTTCTGAGCAGCCATAATCTTCTCAACCTCTTCAATGAGAATAGGAATAAAGCGAAGCGCAATCGTCATCGTCATAGCGAGCGAATGAATATCAAATTTAAACACCTTAAGCGGCTTTAAAAGTGATTCAATGGCACAGGTAAGCTGGGTCGGAGTCGTAGTATATGTCAGCATAAGTCCGATTATAACGAGAAGGAGAATTCTTAG
>CAMPAT010000056.1 GCA_946633275.1 uncultured Clostridia bacterium | reverse complement strand
TAATCTCAGACTTAATCCACGGTGAAGAAGGTGCGGAAGGAGTAGGCGAGCCGCCGCCGATAGGGATAATCGGGGTTTCGCGCTCATCCTTGAAATTAGTCATTGCGCCTGTTCCGCTGATAACGAGCGCGCCCGTCTTCTCGTCGAATGAATAAGTAACATTCTCGCCGCAGGTTCCCTCGTTATCAAACGCAAACGCACTAAAGCTGACAGCCGAGAGCGCGCTCACGAGCATTACTGCAGACAAAAGCACCGCAAGTGTTTTCTTAATTGAATTCATAACATACGCCTCCTTAATCAATAGTATCTATAATTATATATTAACATTTTGTTAACATTTAGTCAACTACCAAATTTTACAGCAAATCCGCGAGCGTTTTTGAGTTAAGGAAATCCATAATAACCTCGTTAAGCTCGTTCCACATAGGGCGCGTAAGGCAGGAACCTTCCTTGGCGCATTGATTTTCACATTCAATACACGCAACGGGCGCAAGCGACTTTTCGGTAAGGATAAGAATTTCGCCTACTTTGTACTCGTTAAGATTTCTGTTAAGTTTATATCCGCCGCTCTTGCCGCGCGCGCTGTCGACAAGACCGCCTTTCGACAGTTTCGCGATAATCGCTTCAAGATATTTCATGCTTATTTCCTGACGCTCGGAAATATCCTTAAGCGAGATATATGTCTCATCTCCGCCGTGCTGAGCGAGGTCAAGCATTATGCTCAGGGCGTATCTGCCCTTGGTTGAAATCATCATAATTTACTCCCTGCCGAAGAATTCCTGCGCGATACGGACGCTCTCCATTGCGTCCTTGGCGTAGTAATCGGCATTAATCATTTTTGCATATTCTTTAGTAAGCACCGCGCCGCCGACAAAGACCTTTGCGTCTGTATTTTCGTGCAGGAGCTTAATAGTCTTTTCCATATTAGGAACAGTCGTCGTCATAAGCGCCGACAGCCCGACGAACCTTGCGCCGTGCTCAACTGTCTTTTCAAGCACCGTCTCGCATTTTACGTCTTTGCCGAGGTCGATAACGTCGAAGCCGTAGTTCTGAAGAAGAACCTTGACAATATTCTTGCCGATATCGTGGATGTCGCCCTCGACGGTAGCAATAATTATCTTATCGCCCTTGACCTGCGGCGTGCCTTTTGAAGCAAGGCTCGCTTTAATTTCATCAAACGCAGACTTCGCCGCGTCGGCAGCCATAAGAAGCTGCGGTAAAAACAGCTTCTTTTTTTCAAACCCGTCGCCGACTACGTCAAGCGCCGGAATTATATATGAGTTAATGACCTCAAGCGGCTCTTTCTGCTTAAGAAGTTCTCGCGCGCAGAGTGCGCTCTCGTCCTTCATACCCTTAACGACTGCGTCCTTAAGATTAATCTCAGAGCTCGTCTGAGGCGCCGTCTCGACAGCTACTGAAGAATTAATATACTCCGTGCAGTTATCGTCAAGTCCGCTGAGGGCGTTGAACGCATAGTAGGCGTTCATCATACTTTGAGATTTCGGGTTAATAATACCGCCGCTGAGTCCTGCGCCGAGCGCCTGGGTATAAAACGTTGTGTTGACAACCTCTCTGCCGGGCAGACCGAAGCTGATATTCGACACGCCGAGCACCGTATTTACTCCGAGCGTGTTTTTGCAGTAATCGACTACCTTGAGCGTTTCCACCGCGTTTTGCTGATTTGTGCTGATTGTCATAGTCAGCGCGTCAATCACAATGTTTTTCTTATCAATGCCGTACTTTTCGGCTGTACTGAGCATTTTCTCGGCTATCTTAATTCTGCTCTCGGCGTCCTCGGGGATGCCGCTTTCATCAAGGCAAAGGCATACAACTACTCCGCCGTATTTCTTAACGAGCGGAAAAATCTCGTCCATAGACTTCTGCTTGCCGTTTGCGGAGTTAATCATCGGCTTGCCGTTATAAATCCTCATCGCCTTTTCCATAGCGACAGGGTCTGACGTGTCAATCTGAAGCGGAGTCGGGAGCACGGACTGAAGCTGATAAACGGCGTCAGAAAGCATTTTTACCTCATCAATCTCAGGCAGTCCGACATTAACGTCGAGGATATGCGCGCCGCATTCTCGCTGAGTTATGCCCTCCTTGAGGATATAATCCATATCGCCGTTTCTGAGCGCTTCCTTGAGGAGCTTTTTACCTGTCGGATTAATTCTTTCGCCGATGACGGCGCTCTTCCTGCCGAGCTCAACGCACTCGCTGTAGCTCGTCACGAGAGTTGTATTCTTAAATTCAGGAACTCTGTCGGGAATGTTCTTAGTTTTTTCAATCATAGCGCTGATGTGCGCAGGGGTAGTTCCACAGCAGCCGCCGAGATATGAAACGCCGAGCGCAGCAATCTCGCTCATATATCCCGCAAACTCGTCAGGCGAAACATTATATACCGTGTTACCGTTTACGCTTTCGGGGAGTCCGGCGTTCGGGTTAACCATTATCGGCGTCGACGAGCATTCCGTAAGCTCCTTAACGAGCGGAATCATCTGAGCAGGACCGAGGCCGCAGTTAAATCCGATAACGTCAACTCCGAGTCCCTCGCACATTGCGACAGCCGTCTTAACGTCCGCTCCCGTCAGAAGTCTTCCCTTCTCGTCAAAAATCATTGAAACAAAAACAGGAAGCGAGCAGTTTTCCTTTGCGGCGAGAACAGCCGCCTTGATTTCATATGTGTCGCCCATAGTCTCGATGAGGACCAGGTCGGCGACATCTCTGCCTGCTCTGACAACCTCCGAGTAAAGCGAAACGCACTCTTCAAAATCGAGGTCGCCCATCGGCTTAAGTAATTTGCCCGTAGGGCCAATATCGAGTGCAACCTTTTTGCCCGTTTGCTTTGCAAGCTCAACGCCTGCGCGCACAATTTCGGCGCAGTTGTCGTATTTCAGCGGATTTGCGCCGAAGGTATTCGCGGTTATAATATCCGCGCCTGCCTCGGCGTACGCCATATGCACCCTGAGCACACGCTCGGGGTCGGTAATATTCAGTTTTTCGGGAAGCTCGCCTGCCGCAAGGTTAAGCATAGTTCCCATTCCGCCGTCAAAATACTTAATCATAATTATTCAATTCCTATTATTGCAGTAACGCTCTTCGTCGGGAGCATTTCAAAAGTGTCAGTCAGGGTTATACCGATACGCTTCGTTATTTCCACAAGCTCAAAAACCTTTTTCTGCTCTGATATATCGAGGTCGAAATACCCGGGCGAGTACCGCTGACGAAGGCTGACTCCGAGCTCGCGGATTATCTGTTTTTCAAGCTCGTCGCATACCTCTTCAATCCTGCACGCCGCCGCTGCCTGAAGCGCAATAGCGAGCGCAACGTCAGTAGCCACGGCTTTGTTAATTATCCTGTCGCATGCTGTGCCGAGAGTTGCGCCGAACACAACTGCCCTTTTACATCCGCGCAGATTGTCCGCAAGATGACTGCTGATAAATTTCTCCGTTCCGATAACAACCTCGTTTTTGCTGACGTCGCAGTCAAAAACGCGATAAATAGTTTTCGGCTCGGTGCTGTTTTCAACAATCTCAGCCGCTTTGTCAGCGAGAGAGAGCACCTTCTCATCAGTAATCTTACTGCTCGTGCGCATATAGCGCAAAATTTCTGCCCTATCCATTGATGATATCCGAAAGCCCGTTCATTATTGCAGAAGCAACGTCGGGCTTGTTCATTGTGTAAATATGAATGTTGTTCACGCCGTTTGCCATAAGGTCAATAATCTGCTCCGTAGCGTAAATAATTCCAGCCTGCTTCATCGACCTTGCGTCATCTCCGAAGCGCTCCATAATTCTGTAAAACTTCTTTGGCACAGAGCAGTTTGAGAGCTCAATGCTTCTCATAATCTGCTTTGCGTTCGTAATCGGCATAATTCCTGCAATAATCGGGACGTCTATACCTTTAATCCTGCACATCTCATAGAAATTAAGGAACTTATCGTTATCAAAAAACATCTGAGATGTCAGGAACTGAACGCCGCAGTCGACCTTGTATTTAAGATATTCTATATCCTCAACCCTGTTCTTACTCTCGGGGTGAATTTCAGGATAGCACGCGCCGCCGATACAAAAATCGCCGAGCTCCTTAATCTCGTTAACAAGCTGGTAAGCGTGCTCAAAGTATTGCTCGTCCGGAAACTCAAAGCCCTCGGGAATATCGCCGCGAAGGGCGAGAATATTCTCAATCCCGTTTTCCTTAAGATTGGCGACAACCTTGTGTATTTTATCACGGGTAGAGGTAAGGCAGGTAAGGTGCGACAGCGGAGTCACGCCGCTGTTTTTAATCTCGCACGCGATTTCGGAAGTGAAGCCTGCCTGAGTGCCCGATGCGCCGTACGTAACGCTCATAAAGGAAGGATTTGCCTTGCTCATTTCGCGTACAGTTTCTTTCGTGCTTTCGATTTTATCCCACTGTTTCGGAGGGAAAACCTCAAACGAAACAGTCACCCTGTTATCATTCAATATATCGCTGATTTTCATATTAATATCCTAAAATAATAATTTATTATAGTAAATTATAGCACTATATCCTACTTTGTCAATAGGTTTTAATCGAGTATAACTGTAAGAATTGTGCCGCCGGGGAGCTGAACTTTATTTCTGAACTCGCCGTCGTATGTTGTTTCAAGCTTCTGCGCGCTGTTTGACGTAATAACGCGCATATTCTTAAATCCGCCGCTGAGCTCAAGCTCTGCGTTTTCGCCTTCGTTAACTGCGACAAGTACGCTTTTTCCGTCAGGCGTCCTGAAGCCGAAGGCGTTGAGAGCGTTGTTATCCTCAGTCGGTCGGATACCGAGGTCGAGCGCCGTCGAGCCGGAGGGGATATATTTTGAAAAATGTGCAAATCCGTAATATCTTTCCGCAATGCTCCACTCGCTGAAGTCGGGGCTTGCGCTGATAAGGCTGTCGGCGTAATCCATGCCGTCTTCCTTCTTCGCAATGCCGTTAACCGCAACCCACGACGTCCACGAAACAGCGCGGCAGTAAATCATATCCTGGCCGATAATTCTCGCCGTTATAAGAGCGCCCTTGAAATCGCGCGTATGGTGTTTGCACGGAAGCTCGCACCATTCCGTCATATCGAAGCGGTACTGCGGATTTGCTCTCACAATCCTGTCGCAGAACTCGTAGCGCGCCTCGGGGCTGTTGTCAACGTGGTATGAATGGTAAGAAATTATATCCGTCACGCTCATAATGTCGTCGTCCGCAAGTATCGCCCAGAGATATTTCGGAGTGGTCTGGAGCAGTTCGCCGCTTTCGGGGATACACATTCTTACGGGGATATTTCTGCGTCTGATTTCAGAAGCAAAAATGTGAAGAACTTCATGTACCTCTTCAGGCTCATAGTGACAGCCCTCCTGCCATACGATATCGCCGCCCCATTTCCATTGCGGCTCGTTAATCGGGCTGATATGAGTTACGGGCAGTCCTTCACGGATAAAATGTTCCGTAACCGTGAGGAAGTAATCTGCAAAATCCTTATACTTAGACTTCGGGATATTGCAGGTGTGCATAAGCAGTCCGCCTGACGCCTGGCCCGTCGAGGTCTGGCTGTAATGAGGCGAGTTTGCGAAGAGAATAAGAGTATCAACGTTTCCCGTTGCAACAGCTTTTTTCATAACCTGAACTGCTGTTGCGTCGCGCGAAAAGTCCCACGATGTCTCTTCTTTTTCTTTATCAAAGAGCATCATTGACTCAGTTCTGCGCCACGGGTCAGGCACGCGGCAGTTGCTCTCGTCTGTGCCGCCGCCGATATTGTAGCGGTAAATATTAAGTCCGAGTCCGTCCTTGCCGTAGAGCAGGTCAATAATCCTGTCCTGCGTTTCAGGGTCCTTGCACGCCTGGCTCCACCAGCAGGCGGAAGTTCCCCAGCCTTTAGTCTTCTGCAGAGGTTGCACCGAGTAAAAATTAATTTTCATTATGGGACCGCCTTTACAATTCGATAATTTT
>CAMPAT010000055.1 GCA_946633275.1 uncultured Clostridia bacterium | reverse complement strand
GGGTCAGCTCTGTTAAAACCGTTATTTTCGGCGAGCTCTCTTCTCTTATTTCTTTTGCTCATTTGCTCCGTCTCCTTTCACATTCTGAATACTCTTTAACAGCGAATCGCTCGGGCGCGGCGCCGCAATCTCGCTGTCTGTTGCAGCGGCGGTAATGCTCTGCTGCGGATAACGTCCGTTGTCCTTTGCCGTTTCAAGACGCGGAATAGTTCCGAGCACAGGGATTTCAAACTCTTTCTCTAAATCCTTCGCCTCTGTAATCGACGTGTCGAATATCTCATATACGAAGAACGCCGCAAAAGAGAGAACGAAGCCGGCAAACGCGCCGATTAAAATATTTCGCTTCAGATTAGGAGAAGAAGGAGTTTGCGGAACCTTGGCATAGTCGATTACCTTGATACCGCCGCCCTCGACGATTTTAACAACCTCGTCGGGAGCAATTCGCGCTACTGCGTTTGCAATCTGCTCTGCAGTTTCGGGGTCCTCGTGCCTTACGGTAACGGTAAATGCCTGTATTCCTTCAACTGCGCCTGCTGAAATAGCGTCTTTAATTTCCTTAGTGTTATTAATCTGCAGTTCTTTTGCAACTTTGTCGATAATCGTGTCGCTCTTGATAATATATACGTAGAGGTTTGACAGCTTTTCAGCAGCGTTGAGCTCCGATTCCGTAGCGGTAGCAGACGTGCTGACCTGGCTCGTGCTGCTCTTAGCATAAAACTTGACCGTGGCAGTATAATTCGGCGTGATGAACAGCTGCGTGAACGCGCCGATGAGCACACCGCCGAGAATTGTGATGAGGAGGATATAGATGACCTTGTTCCTCATCATATAAACTATTTTTCTTAAATCTATTTCGATTTCTCTGTTTTCGTCCATAACAAACCTCCTGAACAGGTATAGAAATACATAATGTATTATATCAACTATATTCTTTAAAGTCAATTATATAATTATTAATTATATTATAAATAAAATACCAGCTATGGATATAGCTGGTATTTAGGTAAATCGGGATTTTGTTATTTAGCAATATCTGAAGTTCTGCTTTCGCGGATGATGTTAACCTTGATTTGTCCGGGATAATCCATCTCGTCTTCGATACGCTTAACAATTTCGCGCGCAACGAGAGGCATCTTTTCATCGCTGACAACTTCAGGTTTAACCATAACTCTGACTTCGCGTCCTGCCTGGATTGCGTAAGCTTTTTCAACGCCGTCGAAGCTTGATGAAATTTCCTCAAGCTGCTGGAGACGCTTGATATAGTTTTCGATATTCTCGCGTCTTGCGCCCGGTCTTGCGGCGGAAACTGCGTCAGCTGCCTGAACGAGAGCGGCAACAACTGTCTTGCATTCAACGTCGCCGTGATGAGCCTGAATGGCGTGAACGATAGCTTCGTTCTCCTTATATTTGCGCGCGTATTCAACGCCGAGCGCAATGTGTCCGCCTTCCATCTCGTGGTCGACAGCCTTACCAATGTCGTGGAGAAGTCCTGCGCGGCGCGCCTGCTTCTCGTCTACGCCGAGTTCTGCTGCCATAAGACCTGCGATGTATGATACTTCAAGCGAGTGCTTGAGTACGCTCTGACCGTAAGAGGTGCGGTATTTGAGCTTGCCGAGCAGTTTAACGAGCTCTGGGTGAATTGAACCGCAGTTCGCGCTGATAACAGCCTTCTCACCTTCTGCTTTAATAGTCTGCTCAACTTCTTTTTTTGATTTTTCGTACATTTCCTCAATTCTGGTCGGGTGAATTCTGCCGTCCTGAATGAGTTTTTCAAGCGTCATACGCGCAATCTCACGCCTTACGGGGTCAAACGCGCTGACAGTGATAGCCTCGGGCGTGTCGTCAATAATAAGCTCTGCGCCCGTAATCTGTTCGATAGAGCGGATGTTACGACCCTCTCTGCCGATGATTCTTCCCTTCATATCGTCCGAGGGAAGTGAAACAACATAAACTGTGGTTTCTGCTGTGTGGTCAGCCGCACAGCGCTGAATAGCGGTGCTGATGATTTCTCTTGCCAGAACGTCGCTCTGGTCGCGAATCATCTGCTCGTATTCAAGAATACGCTTGCTCTTTTCTACGTCGAGCTCTGCTTCGAGGGACTGCATAAGCTGCTTCTTGGCGTCCTCCTGGGAGAGACCCGAGATTCTTTCAAGCATATCAAACTGGCTTTTCTTGATGCCATCGATTTCAAGTAATCTTTCATCAACTTGCTTAAGCTTTTCGCTTAAATGTTCACTTTTGTTTTCAAGAGTATCAGCTCTTTTATCGAGGTATTCCTCGCGCTGATTGAGTCTTTTTTCCTGGCGCTGAACTTCATTTCGTCTCTCGCGAATTTCCTTGTCTGCGTCAGAACGAAGTTTGTGTATTTCGTCTTTCGCTTCGAGAAGCTGCGTCTTTTTTGTAGACTCTGCTTCAGCCAAAGCGTCGTTAATAATCTTAGTAGCCTGCTGCTGAGCGGAGTCCTTGTCCTTGAGCGATTTCTTCTCTTTCATAAGAGCGCCTGCCACTACGCCGAGACCGCCGCAGATTGCTGCAACAACTATTAACAAAATAATCAATACATGAATTTTTACCATAATCAATAGCACCTCCTTCTGTTCAAATTTTTAGCAATAACAATGTATAATTTCATCAGAAAAGGTACAGTTTTATGCAATTTAAAGCTCTATATCACGATAAGTTACAAAGATGTAATATATTCGGTATATAGAATTTCCACTATATATTACAACAATATCTTGTATTTGTCAAGGAAATGTAGGGGAGCTATCGAATATATTTACAATTTGATAACAATTATTATGCGGAGCATTTTAAAATTATTGTTGACTTTAGCGCTTTTATGTGCTAAACTGTTTTTTGCAATCAAAAATGAAATTATTTAAAGGAGATTTTCTTATGAACAAGATTGTTAAAAAGGTTCTCGGCATAGGTCTCTCAGTAGCAATGGTCGGCGGAATGTTCGCTGCCTGCGCTAACGGCGGTACAGAGACAACAACAGCTGCAAACGGAGAAGGCGGCAAAACATTTAAGGTAGGCGTATGTCAGCTCGTTCAGCATGAAGCTCTTGACGCGGCAACAAAGGGCTTCCAGGAGAAGCTTGAAGAGCTTGCGAAGGCAGACGGCAACACAATTGAATTTGATATTCAGAACGCTTCAGGCGAAAGCACAAACTGTGCAACAATCGTAAATCAGTTTGTATCAAACAACGACGACCTTATTATGGCAAACGCAACTCCTGCGCTCCAGGCAGCAATGAACGCTACTGCAGCAAATAAGATTCCTGTAGTAGGCACATCTGTTACAGACTACGGAACTGCTCTTGAGATTGATATGAAGGCAGGCGACCCGACAGGCATAAACGTAACGGGCGTCAGCGACCTTGCTTCTCTTGACGAGCAGGCAAAGCAGGTTACAACTCTTTTCCCGAACGCTAAGAAGGTTGGCTGCATTTACTGCTCAGCAGAGGCAAACTCAACATTCCAGGTAGAGGGCATTAAGGCTGCTCTTGACGCAAGCGGAATTGAAACTACTTTCTATTCATTCGCAGACTCAAACGACATCCAGGCTGTAGCTAAGAAAGCTGCTGCTGAGTCAGACGTAATTTACATTCCTACTGACAATCAGGCTGCTTCAAACGGTCAGGTTATCGACGCTGTATGCCAGGAAGCAGGCGTTCCGATTATTGCCGGCGAAGAGGGTATCTTCAAGAGCACTAACGCTGTTGCAACCTTCTCAATTTCTTACTATGATATCGGCGTACACGCAGGCGAAATGGCTTACGAGATTCTTACTAAGGGCACAGACCCGGCAACAATGCCTATCTGGCAGCCGACAGATCTTACTTACTATGTAAATGATGATATGGCAAAGAAGTATAAGGTTACTGTTCCTGAGAATTACACTTCATACGATTTCTCTAAGGCAGAATAAAAAATTATTGACTAAATTAGTACTTTAAAGTATAATATCAATATCCTAATTATGGTAAGAGCAATAAGCATTTAGTTTATTGCTCTTATTACATTGAAATGAGGTAATACTATGGGAGCGTTTCTTAATGCCCTTCCCGGCGCTGTCGGCCAGGGACTGATATGGGGAATTATGGCTATCGGCGTATATATCACGTTCCGCGTTCTTGATTTTGCCGACCTTACTGTTGACGGAACTTTCGCGACGGGCGGCGCGGCGCTTGTTATGTGTATGATGGGCGGAATGAATGTTTACGTTGCTATGCTCATTGCTTTTATTGCAGGCTGTGCGGCAGGTTTCATCACGGGCGTGCTTAATACGCTGCTCGGAATACCGCCTATTCTCGCAGGTATTCTGACTCAGCTTGCGCTTTATTCCGTTAATCTGAGAATACTCGGAAAATCAAATCAGCCGCTTTCTGCATATAATTACCATCTTGTTGCAAGCATGATTAATGTTACGAAAGCGATTATAGTAGTCGCAGTTTTCGTTATTGCGATTATCGCAATTCTCTATTGGTTTTTCGGTACAGAGCTCGGTCACTCAATCCGTGCGACGGGTTCAAATCAAAATATGGCAAAAGCTAACGGTATCAGTACAAACTCCGCAAAGATTATTGCGCTCGTGCTTTCAAACGGACTCGTTGCGCTTGCAGGTGGACTCCTTTCGCAGTATCAGGGCTTTGCAGATATCAATATGGGACGAGGCGCTATCGTAGTAGGTCTTGCAGCCGTTATTATCGGCGAGGTTATCTTCGGCAAGCTATTTAAGAACTTTGCACTTAAGCTCCTCGCAGTTGCGCTCGGCGGTATTATTTACTATATCGTAATGCAGTTTGTTATCAGTCTTGGTCTTAATACTGATGACCTTAAGCTCCTCACGGCAGCAATCGTAGCTGTATTCCTCGGTATCCCTTATATCAAGAATAAGTATGCCGAAAATCACGTTAAGGTGAAGGAGGTTAAGGAATAATGCTTGAAATTAAGAATGTACACAAGACCTTTAACCCCGGAACTATCAATGAAAAGAAGGCGCTTAACGGCATTGACCTCGTGCTCAACGAGGGCGATTTCGTAACTGTAATAGGCGGTAACGGCGCAGGTAAATCGACTATGCTCAATATGGTTGCGGGTGTTTATCCCGTTGACTGCGGCTCAATTGTTATCGACGGCGTTGATGTTACGAAGCTCCCCGAGCATAAGAGAGCGAAATATATAGGAAGAGTTTTTCAGGACCCGATGACGGGTACTGCTGCGGATATGCAGATTCTTGAAAATCTTGCGCTCGCTTCCCGCCGCGGACAGCACAGAGGACTTGCTCCCGGCGTGCGCCGCAAGGAAAAGGAACAGCTCAGACAAATGCTTGCGCACCTTGACCTCGGACTGGAGGACAGACTTACTTCCAAGGTAGGACTTCTCTCGGGCGGTCAGCGCCAGGCTATTACGCTCCTTATGGCAACTCTTAAGAAGCCGAAGCTTCTCCTCCTTGATGAGCACACGGCGGCTCTTGACCCGAAGACAGCAAAGAAGGTGCTTGACCTCACGGAGAAGATTGTTAAGGAGAATAACCTCACAACTATTATGATTACCCATAATATGCGCGACGCGATTAATATAGGTAACCGTCTTGTTATGATGAATGACGGCAAGATTATTTATGACGTGTCAGGCGAGGAAAAGAAGAGTCTTCATAAATCAGACCTGCTTGAAAAGTTCAAGACAGGCTCGGGCGAAGACCTTGATAACGACAGAATGCTCCTTGCAGAATAACAAAATCCCGACTTCTGTCGGGATTTTTTATTCTTAAAATGTTTGTTGTGCGTAACTGCTGAGGTAATATTAAGTATTTAAGGAGTCCTATTCTTTCCACCATTCTTTCTCCCGGAGAAAGAATAGTGGAGCCAAGAAAGACGCTCAAGGGGGAAGGGTTCGCTACGCTCAATTCCCCCTTAAGAAACCCCCTGTTTTGGTTCGTGCGTAAACCCGACAGGGTTCTTCAAAACGCGCGCACAACGCGC
>CAMPAT010000054.1 GCA_946633275.1 uncultured Clostridia bacterium | reverse complement strand
TGCGCTCAGCGACAAGGACGCGAAAATCGAGGAATACGACACAATTTACATCTTCTTCCCGATTTGGTACTACACCGCTCCGCTGATTATCAGGAGCTTCCTCGAGGCGTACGACTTCAGCGGAAAGAAAATAGTCATCTTCGCAACCTCAGGCGGAAGCGAATTCGGCAAGACTGTCCAGCACCTCAAAGACAGCGCCCCGAGCGCAGACATCACCGAGGGCGGAGTCTTAAACGGCTCTTACACCGAGGACGATTACAAAGCGTTAATATAGTATAAAAAAAGCACCAAAGGTAACTTTGGTGCTTTTAAGGATGTTCGTTGCGCCCGAGCGCTCAGACATTTCTTAATTCAAATCAATACATTAAACAGTATAACACTTCGTTAATAATTTGTCACGCACTTTTACTGAAAATTTTTTTATGTGCGACAAATGTCTATTATACGCAAAGAAATACCGACAGACGCTCAGTTTTAATAAGAGGTCGCCTGTCGGTTTTAACTTATTTCGTATGCGGTCCAACGTATGTTGCTGAACCGAAGCCGAGAATGAGAGTAAAGATATTCGGCAGGAAGAATAAACCTAAGCCAAATCCTGTACCCTTGCCAAATGCTTTCGCCATTCTGATTGACAGGATAATGTCATAAATAACATTGACAATCGGAATGAAGAAAAGGAGGAACTTAATACCCTTGCCGTCAACAATCTTACATAATACATAAGCATTGTAAACCGGGATAATAGCCTTCCATCCGGCTTCGCCTGCTTTTGTGAAAATCTTCCACATAGCGATTACGAGAAGAAGCCATACAATAATGCTGGCAACGCTATAACCTGTCTGCTGAGCTGCAGTCATCTGAGTCATATCTACATCCATAGCACAATCTCCTTTCATATATTTCTTTCCTTATTATGCCACTTTGATAACAATTTGTCAATAAATAGACATAATCTTTCCTTTATGATATAATGAAAGCATAAATCCGAGAGAGGTTTTAATATGAAAAAGAAAGCGAAAAGCGCAGTATCGCTTATATTAGTATTAATACTTTGTTTTACGAGCGCATTTTACTTCGGCGCGCACGCTTTTGCGGCGACAGGCGGCGAGATAAAGGACGGGAACAACAACGTCGTTTTGAGATGGAATTTGCGCGACGACGGAGTTTTCACCGTCAGCGGAAACGGATACGGCCCCGATTACGGAAGCTCAATTTCAACTCCGTGGTATCTCGTGAAGGGAGATATTAAAGAAGTAATCGTCGAAGAAGGCGTGCAGGCAATCGGCAACTACTGGTTTTACGGCTGCTCGCAGCTCAGCAAAGTCACTCTGCCCGACTCGATGTACAAGATGGGCGCAAGAGTTTTCCAAAACTGCAGCAGGCTCAGAAATATAACTATGCCCAAGGGGTGCACGGAATATTACAACTATAACTTTTCAGGCTGCACGTCGCTCAAATGGGCAGTACTTCCGAGGGATAACACGCATAATTCGCACAGCATTCCCGAATACACCTTCAGCGGATGTACGGCGCTTGAAAACGTTATGGTCGGCGAAGGGCACACGGGGATATCCTCAAACGCGTTCAGGAACTGCAGCAGCCTCACGTCTATCATATGGTGCGGAGACGCGATAAGCAGCGTCAGCAACACTAACTTCCCGAGCGGCGTAAGCTTCGCAGGGAAAAGCTCAATTAAGAGCTGGTGCTCAGGCAACTCAAAGGCGTTCATCGGTCTTTCGGGAGCGGCTTCGGGCACGCTGTCGTACTCATACAATCCCGACGCCCGAAAGCTAACTCTCAGCGGAAGCGGAGATATGGCTGAAGCGCCGTGGGACAAATGGAGATACTTCATCTGCGACGTTGACCTGGGCAATCCTTCAGGAATCTGCGCAGACGCATTCAAGGGGTGCGAAAACCTTGAGGGCGAGCTGAAGATACCGGGTACCGTTACTCATATCGACAGCGGCGCCTTCAGCGGAGCAGGATACGGCTACTTTGTATTCGATACGGATAACGTAAGTATTGAAGGCGGCGCCTTCGGCGGGCAAGAAAAGCTGACCTTCATCGGCAGGAAAAACAGCGGAGTTTACGACTACGTTTCATCAAACAGAGCTGATAATCCCGAATGGAGATATTACTGCAGCTCTGCGCACAGCTTCAGCAACGTGGGCAGCAAGTGCAATTATTGCGATAAAATTCAGGGCGAAGCAATAATCGACGGCGAAAACGGGCACAACTACGTTTACCAAAGCAGAGTCAAAAACACGCTTCACTACAAATGCAATCATTGTGAGGACGATTCGTACACGGTCAACCTGCGCGACCTTCAGCTCAGCTTTGACAGCGCGCTCAGCACCTCAGAGGGCGAATGCGACGGAAGATTTGACATCAACCGCGACGGATTTGTAAACGGCAGGGATTATGCCGTAATCGCAAAAATGCTCCTCGGCGAAAAGACGGACTACGATATGACGCTCTCAAACGAGAACGCCACGGAGGAAGCGAAGCGGCTTTACGCATATATCGCGAAGAATTACACAAATAAAATCATCTCAGGTCAGCAGGAGTCCACCTGGATGGGCGGTAACAACCCCGAATACGAGATGAATTACATATATAACAATACGGGCAAATATCCAGCTATCCGAGGTCTCGATTTTATGAACGACGACTTTTACGGCGTCGTGACCAGAGCAAAGGCGTGGGCGAACAGAGGCGGAATTGTCACTATCTGCTGGCATTGCTCGAAAGATTTTGACGAGAGCTACGACGCTTGCAAGGCGGACGAGCTCACGCCCGTAGAATGGGAAGCAGTACTCACGAAGGGTACGCCCGAAAACGAGGCTTTCCTCGCCGCTATGGACAAGGCAGGAAACGCGCTGAAACAGCTTCAAAACGAGGGAATACCTGTGCTCTGGAGACCGTTTCACGAGTTTGACGGCGGCTGGTTCTGGTGGGGCAAAGGCGGAAGTGAAAACTTCCGGCGGCTCTGGATTATGATGTACGAGCACTTCACATACGACCTCGGACTTAACAATCTGATTTGGGTGCTCGGCTACTCCCACAACGGTATGGACTACGGCGCAAACCTTGCGGACTGGTACCCGGGAGACAGATACTGCGACATCGTCGGCGCGGACAGCTACGAGGTGGCGCAAAACGGCGCGGAAAAGAGGCTTTACAATCCGATTTACAAAATCATAGGAGGACGAAAGCCGCTTACTATGCACGAAACGGGATTAAACCCGACTGAAGAAGAGTTCAGCGAGGTACCGTGGGTTTACTTTATGACGTGGCACACGAATTATCTAACCGACGAAAACACTCCGTCAGCGCTGAGCGCGCTTTACAACAGCGATTACGTCATAACTCTTGACGAAATAAAATACTAAAGGTAAGAATTATGGATAACTTAACGGCAGGAAACAATAAAATTCTATACAAAAGAGGAAACGAGAGCATACGGATTACGCCCTGCGGCAGGAATGCGCTCCGCTTTGAAGCTTCTGTAAAAGAGCTCAGCGACGAGAACTTCACGCTAATGCCGCAAAGTGCAGATTGCGAAATCGAAACGCGCGAATACTGCGCCGTTATGACATCGGGCACAGTTAAAATCCGGCTCGAAAAAAACGGCAAAATCACCGTTTACAAGAGCGGCAGGGTTATCCTTGAGGAAAAGCCTGAGCTCACGTTTAACGACGGCTTCAGACATTACGAAGCAAACGGGAACGGCTCGTTCTCGGCGCGAATTACATTTAAGGCAAATGACGGCGAGCACTTCTACGGTCTCGGCCACGAGGCGAGCGGTCACTTCGACTTAAAAGGCTGCTCCTTCGACCTGCGCCACGTTAACGCAAAGTGCACTATCCCCTTCATTTACTCCTCGCTTGGCTACGGCTTTTTATGGAACAACCCTGCCGTAGGAAGCGTAGAGCTGTCAAATAACCGCACACGATGGAGCGTAGGCGCGACGGAGAAAATCGATTTTGTCATAATCGGCGGCTCGCCCGAGGAAGTGAGCGAAACTCTTGCAGACCTTACGGGGCACTCCCCCGTAATGCCGCATTGGGCAACAGGCTTCTGGCAGAGCAGGCTCAGATACGAAACGCAAGAGGACCTGCTCGACGTTGCGCGCAGATACAGAGACGAGGGTATTCCGCTTTCCGTAATCGTATGCGACTACTTCCATTGGACAGAGCAGGGCGACTACAAGTTCGACCCTCAGTACTGGCACGACGTTAAGGCGATGACGGACGAGCTCCACGAGATGGGTACGAAGCTCGTAGTTTCAATGTGGCCGACGATTAACGAAAAGAGCGAAAATTATCAGTATATGCTCGATAACGATATGCTCATTAAATGCGCCGAAGGCTCAAACAGAGTTTTCAACTTCTACGGGCCGCAGGCGGAAATCGACGTAACAAATCCGAAGACGCGCGAATATGTATTCAAAAAGCTCAAGGAGAATTATCTCGATAACGGAGTCGACGCGCTATGGTTCGACGAAGCTGAGCCTGAAATACACCCCGAAAATTTCGGCAATCTGATTTTTCACATAGGACGCGGCGACGAGGTCGCAATGCTGTATCCTTACTACTACTCAATGATGGCGTACGAAGGCTTCAAATCAATCAGCAACGACGAGCCCGTAACGCTGACGCGCTGCGCATTCCTCGGCAGCCAAAAATACGGCGCTCTCGTATGGAGCGGCGACATTGAATCCACCTTCGAGAGTCTTTCAATGCAGGTTAAGGCAGGGCTGAATATGGCGATGTGCGGCATACCGTGGTGGAACACCGACATAGGCGGATTTTACGGAGCAGATACGACGAGCGACGAATTCCGCGAGCTTATTGTAAGATGGTTCCAGTACGGCGTTTTTTCTCCCGTTATGCGCCTTCATGGAAACCGTAACCGCCACGGCGAAAAGAAGCGTGATGTTAAAGAGCCGACGGGCGACCCTAACGAAATCTGGGCGTTCGGCGAGGAGAATTACAAGGTGC
This sequence comes from uncultured Clostridia bacterium, assembly GCA_946633275.1. Classification (GTDB taxonomy): domain Bacteria; phylum Bacillota; class Clostridia; order Oscillospirales; family Acutalibacteraceae; genus Eubacterium_R. Next base: position 1,000 of record CAMPAT010000054.1, on the reverse strand, counting down.
TTAAAGACCTCATTTTCCTTCGTGAAAGGCTGAGACCTTATATCGAAAAGCATATGAAAATTGCTGCGGAAAAAGGGCACCCCGTTATGCGCCCTATGTTCTTTGACTTTCCCGACGACGAAATATGCTACACCCTCGGCGAGCAGTATTTGTTTGGCGACGAGATAATCTTCGCCCCGATTGTGAACAGACATCAGACGGAAAAAGAGGTCTATCTCCCGTCAGACGGCTGGGTGCTCACGAAGGACAAGAAGACTTACTCAAAAGGATTTCATAAAATAAAAGCCGAGACTCACGAATTTATCGCATTCGTGAAGGGTTCCTCGGATTTAATCGGAATATTTGAATAATAAAAGGACGCAACGATTATGGAAAAATTCAGATGGGCATATGTCGGCAGCGGAAATATTGCGAAAAGCACCGCGAGAAGCGTTACGAAAGGCGCGCACAGTATTACGGCGGTATATTCGCGAAACGGCGAGAAGGCAAAAGCGTTCGCGGCCAAATACGCCGCAGAAGCCTTCGGTAGCTTTGAGGAGCTGCTGCAAAAGGGAGAGTTTGACGGCGTTTATATCGCGACGCCGCACACATCTCATCTCGAATACGCGATAAAGGCTATGCAGGCGAAAAAGCCCGTTCTCTGTGAAAAACCTGTCGGCGTTTCCGTCGCAGAGGTCGACGAAATGCTCGCCGTATCAAAAGAAAACGGCGTATATTTCTGCGAGGCGATGTGGACGTGGTTTTCAGACGTTGCGCTCGCTGTCAAAAAATGGATTGACGACGGCAGACTCGGCAAGATTAAGAGCGTACATATCGACTACGCGTTCCCCGGGCTGATGATGAGCAAAAACTCGCGTGTTCTCCTCCCCGAAACGGCAGGCGGCGCGCTGCTCGACGTCGGAATTTACCCTATCACATACTGCTACAACCTCTTCGGAATGCCGGACACGATAAAATGCGACGGCACGATTAAAAACGGAATTGACATCGCGGAGACGGG
>CAMPAT010000053.1 GCA_946633275.1 uncultured Clostridia bacterium | reverse complement strand
ATCGGTCTTACGGGGACAAACGGCAAAACGACCACTACTTTCCTGATTAAGCAGATTCTTGAAAACTGTGGAAAGAAGGTAGGACTCGTAGGTACCGTACAGAATATGGTAGGTGACGAGGTCTTCCCGGCGCATTATACTACGCCTGACCCGCACGAGCTTCAGTCGCTCTTCCGTAAGATGGTTGACGCTGACTGCGAGTACTGCGTCATGGAGGTTTCCTCCCAGGCGCTCGCGCAGGGCAGAGTATCGGGAATTCAGTTCCTCCTCGGCGTGTTTACAAATCTTACGCAGGACCATCTCGATTATCATAAGACTTGGGAAAACTATTTTGCAGCAAAGCGTATGCTCTTTGAAAACTGCGAAACTGCGCTCGTAAATGTCGACGACGAGAACGGACTTAAGATAGTTGAAAATCTGCCGTGCAAGGTGAAGACATACGGCGTTAAGAATCTTAACAGTGATTTCACCGCGCGAAACGTTATTTTCTCTGCAAGCGGCGTGAGATACGAGCTTGTATGCGACAGAATAGGAACAGTCAGATGTCCTATTCCGGGACGTTTTAGCGTTTATAACTCACTTTGCGCTGCTTCTGTTGCGCTGACCCTCGGATTTGAGCTCGAGGACGTTATTTCCGCTATTTCAAAGTCGAACGGCGTGAAGGGAAGAATTGAGGTTGTGCCGACGGAGACTGATTATACCGTCATCATAGACTATGCTCATTCTCCCGACGGACTGGAAAATATTATTACTTCTCTTAAGGAAATTGCGAAGGGCAGAGTAGTTACTCTCTTCGGCTGCGGCGGCGACAGAGACAGAACAAAGCGCCCGAAGATGGGTAAAATTGCCGCGGAACTTTCTGATTTCTGCGTAGTTACTTCTGATAATCCTCGCAGCGAAGACCCTGAGAAGATTATCGACGATATCCTTGAGGGTATGAAAGATACTAAGACGCCTTATAAGGTCGTTACAAACCGCAGGGAAGCAATCAAGTGGGCTCTCGATAACGCCGAGACTGACGATATCATCCTCCTTGCAGGTAAAGGACATGAGACTTATCAGATACTTCCTCAGGGTACTATCCACTTCGACGAACGCGAGGTAGTAGCCGAAGCGCTTGAAGGATAAGCGCTTAGTTTATAAGTCAAAATTTCCATTAAAAAACAGGAGAGTATAAAATGAGTAGTACTATTGCAATAATAATCAGCGCAGTAATTGCTTTCGGCGTTACGGGCGCGCTTGGTTTTATCATCATTCCGTGGCTTCGTAAGCTGAAGTTCGGACAGACAATTCTCGATATCGGACCGTCGTGGCATAAGTCAAAGCAGGGCACGCCGAATATGGGCGGACTTATGTTCATTATCGGTATTACAGTAGCTTTTGTTGTCGGAGTGCTTTGTTTCGCGCTCAGCGGCGGAGAGCTTGAGAGCGATTACGCTTCTGTTCTTGTTGGCAGAGATAAGGTGCTGATTTTTGCGACTCTCGGTCTTGCGCTTGGCTGCGGTATCGTCGGCTTTTCAGACGACTTTATTAAGATTAAGCTTAAGAGGAACGAGGGACTTTCTGCAAAGCAGAAAACTCTCGGCCAGCTTATCGTAACTCTCGGCTTTACGGCAACGCTTTGGCTTTCTCACAATACAGTATGGTATCTTCCGTTTATCGGCACAGTTAATTTTGAGAAAAATCTCTTTACGGGAGTCGTTTTCTGGCTTCTCACAATATTCATTACTTACGGCGGCGTTAACTCCGTTAACCTCACCGACGGTATCGACGGACTTTGCTCAAGCGTAACCGCCACAGTTGCCGTTACATTTATTATTGCTTCGGGTATTCTTCACTTTGCGGGACTCGGAATTCTCGCAGGCGCGCTTCTCGGCGGCGTTTGCGGCTTCCTTTGCTGGAACTGGAACCCTGCAAAGACGTTTATGGGCGATACAGGTTCGCTCTTCCTCGGCGGAATGGTAGTAGGTCTCGGCTATGCGATTAAATGTCCGCTGCTCCTTCTCCCGATAGGTATTATTTATGTTTGCGAAACTATGAGCGATATCATTCAGATAGGATATTTTAAACTCACTCACGGTAAGCGTGTATTTAAGATGGCTCCTATTCACCATCACTTTGAGATGTGCGGCTGGAAGGAAAAGAAAATATGCGTCGTTTTCTCATCAGTTAACGCGCTCGGCTGCGCGCTCGCACTCGTACTTATGTATTTCGGACAGAAATAATTATTCAGGCTTAAGCCATAAGAAAGAGGTGAACATATGTCTGACTATTTAGAACCGCCCCGTCGTTATGAACGAGGAGCAGCTCCTCAGAATAACGGCGCAAAGGTAGTTAAGCATGCGGGCAGTAAACTTAATAAGAATGACATTTTCACTCTCGGCGGAATGGATATACCCTTTTTCGCAATAACTATTGCGCTTCTTACAGTAGGACTTATTATGCTGTTTTCGGCGTCGTATCCGTATGCGCTGCAGAACGAGGGTAATTCATATTATTACTTCAGCAGACAGCTTATTTTTGCAATCGCAGGCGTCGTAGTAATGCTTGCGGTGTCAAAGATTAATTATAAACTCCTTAAGGTAGCGGTAAAGCCGCTTCTTGCAGTAACAATCCTGCTGCTTCTCGTCGTCCTTGTTTACCATACTCATAACGGCGATTTCAAGCGCTGGATACCTCTCGGACCGATTACGCTTCAGCCGTCCGATATTGCAAAATTTACGGTTATACTCGTACTCGCCGACTACGTTTCGAAGAATGCAAAGAAGATGAAAAATCCGATTCACGGAATAGTAATCCCTCTTGCAATTCTCGCAACCTTTTGCGGTCTTATATATCTTGAGCACCATCTTTCGTGCACAATCCTTGTATTTTGTATCGGAGCTACAATAATGTTCTGCGGCGGCTCAGACTGGCGGCTTTTTGCCCTCGGCGCAGGAATAATGGCTGCAGTAATTGTTGTGGTTGTCCTGAATCCCGAGGTGCTTATGAATTACGCAGGCGACAGAATCCGCGCGTGGCTTGATAAAGGCTTCGACCCCAAGGGACTTCGCTGGCAGACGAATAATTCACTTTACGCAATCGGCTCAGGCGGAATGTTCGGCACAGGCCTCGGTAATTCAAAACAAAAGTATCTTTACGTTTCCGAGCCTCAGAACGACTTTATTTTCGCCATAGTTTGCGAGGAACTCGGCTTTATCGGCGCAGGACTGATATTAGTTCTCTTTGCAATGCTGTTTATCAGAGGAATTCAGATTGCAATGCGTACTAATGATAAATTCGGCGCACTCATCGTTATCGGCATAGTTTCCCAGGTTGCCGTTCAGACGATATTTAATATTATGGTTGTTACAGATACAATCCCGAATACGGGTATTGCGCTCCCGTTCTTCTCGTACGGCGGCACGGCGATACTTATGCTGCTTTTTGAAATGGGAGTCGTTCTCTCCATTTCAAGAAAATCGAATCAGACTAAAGTGTAATAAGAGGAATATCATAATGAAGTTTTTATTCGCGACGGGCGGTACCGCAGGACATATTAACCCTGCACTCGCCACAGCGTCATATATCAGAGAGATGAAGCCGGACAGCGAGATTCTCTTTATCGGCACAGCGGACCATATGGAGTCGCGCCTCGTTCCCGAAGCAGGCTTCGATTTTAAGACTATCGAAATCAGCGGCTTTAAGCGCTCGCTTTCGCCAAAGGCAATTGCCGACAATGTCGGTACAGTTGTAAAGCTCATCAAATCCGAGCATGAAAGCAAGAAGATTATTAAGGATTTTAAGCCGGACGTTGCAATCGGCTTCGGCGGATACGTTTCCGGTCCCGTTCTTGATGAGGCGGTTAAGCTCGGCATACCGTGCTGTATTCACGAGCAAAACGCCTTCCCCGGTATAACTAATAAACAGCTCGCCAAGAAGGTTGATAAGGTTATGCTCACGGTTGAGGACGCAAAAAAACATCTTGCCCCTAAGAACGAGCCTGTTGTAACAGGTCTTCCCGTGCGTGGCGAAATTCTCGGCAAGGACAGAAAAACAGCTCGCCTGGAGCTTAATATCCCTGATGATAAAAAGCTTGTTCTTTCCTTCGGCGGCTCGCTCGGCGCAGCGCCGCTCAACGACGCAATGTTTGATATCCTCGTGAAGCACGCAGATGACAGCAGCGTTTATCATATCCATTCCGTCGGCACTAACGGCAGGGATTATCTTGCCAAGTTCGAAGAAAAGGGATTTGAAAAAGTAAGCGATACGGTGCTTCGTAAGGGTACCGTTGAGGTCAGACTTTACATAGACGATATGGACAGATGTATGGCGGCGGCAAATGTCGTTATCGGCAGAGCAGGCGCGTCCTCGCTGTCGGAGATTGAAGCAATGGGTAAGGCGTCAATTCTTATTCCTTCTCCTTACGTTGCCGAAAATCACCAGTTCCATAACGCAATGGCGCTCGTTAACAGAAACGCCGCAAGAATTATCGAGGAGAAGGACTTAACCTCAGAGTCTCTCGATAATATGCTCAGCGAGCTTCTCGGCGACGACGAGCTTCTTTCTGAAATTGAGAAGAATGCTAAGGATATGGCAATCCTCAACTCGCGTGAGAGAATTGCAGACATTATCTTTTCACTTGTAAAATAGAGTCACAACGCCACGCCTCGTTTCATAGTATGATGTTGAAACGAGGGTGACAATGTGCAGTACATAGAGATTACGGGAGCGAAGAAGCTCAGCGGAAGTATCAGAATTCACGGAGCAAAGAACAGCGCTCTGCCTCTTCTCGCAGGAAGTGTGCTTCTCGGAGATGAGTGCTTCCTTTATGACTGTCCGCAGCTCAGCGATGTTACGGCTTGCGCCGAGATAATTACTCAGCTCGGCGGCAAAGTCAGCAGGGAAGGCTCAACGCTTACCGTAAATACAGCGGGCATAAATTCCGCAGAAATATCAGAAGAGCTTATGAATAAAATGCGCTCTTCAATTATTTTTCTCGGCTCACTCAGCGCAAAGCACGGCAGCGCTTGCGTGTACCTGCCCGGCGGGTGTCAAATCGGCGCGAGACCTATAGACCTTCATATTATGGCGCTCAGAGCGCTCGGCTACAGCATAACCTGCGACGGCAATAATATCTGTTGCCGGAGGGCTTCTGCCTCAGGCGGAACAGTAAGGCTCCCGTTCGCAAGCGTCGGAGCCACGGAGAACGCAATTCTCGCTGCAGTTCTGCTCGACGGAACTTCAACAATTATTAATGCGGCGCGTGAGCCTGAGATAGAGGATTTAGCGGAATTTCTCAATACCGCAGGTGCGAAAATCAGCGGAGCAGGGAGTAGTATTATTGAGATTGAGGGAGTCAGGAGTCTCTCATCCGTACATCATAGGATTATTCCCGACAGAATTCTCGCTGCAACGATTATGTCGTCAGTAGCCGCAACGGGCGGCGAAGCGGTGCTTAAGAATGTACGCGCACTTCATCTTTCGTCAGTTCTTCCTGTTTTTGACGAGATGGGGTGTAAGCTTTTTCTCGGAAATAACGAGATTAAAATCATATCAAATAGTCGTCCGAGAGCTGTGAGGAGCATTGTGACGGGCGTTTATCCGTCCTTCCCGACAGACGCTCAGGCTCCTGTAATGGCGGCTCTTTGTCGCTCAAAGGGCACGTCACGTATTACTGAGACGATATTTGAAAACAGACTGCGCCATACTGAAGAGCTTGAACGCTTCGGCGCGGATATAAGCGTAATCGGCAACACGGCAACAATTCACGGAAAGCCGAAGCTCCACGCAGCCGAGGCACGTTGTACGGACCTCCGCGCAGGCGCGTCAGTAGTTATTGCGGCGCTTTCTGCAGAGGGTACGAGCAGGATATATGATATAAGTCACATTGACAGAGGATACGAAAAAATAGAAGACGGGCTAAGTATGCTCGGCGCTTCTGTTCGGAGAGTTAATGATGAAAAAGGAAAACAAATCAAAACCGAAAATGCGCAGACCGGAACGCACTCAGGAGATGGCGAATCTTGACAGCCAGCTCGGCTCTTTCGGTCTTGAACCGCCTAAGATTTACCGCGGCGACCAGAGGACTCAGCA
>CAMPAT010000052.1 GCA_946633275.1 uncultured Clostridia bacterium | reverse complement strand
AGGAGTTGCTGACAATATAAGGAATATAGCCCGTCATTTCCGTGTATAAATACGAATGGAACGCCCAACGCAGCAGCGCGTCAAAGCCCGCTCCGCAATTTATCGGGTTTATTATTTCCCCTGCTCCACTTCCTTGATATCCTTATCAGACGCTTCCTTAAGCGCATAAGTATCAAATTCTGCCGTGGCAGGGAACTTAATTTCAATCGTGCTGATTCTCGTAAACGACGCCTTGCCGCATTCCAGGTCGATATCAAAAACGTGGCCTCCGCAAGTTCTGTCATCAGACACAAAATGAAGGTGCCATCCCGGAGCGTTAATACCGTCCATATAATCGGGGAAATAGATACAGACGAGAGTTCCCCTTATATTCTCAAAGCAGAAATCCTGCTGATTATTTTCAAGAATCTTCTTAAGCTCAACGTGGCGCGACTTCAGCCCGTTCTCAGAGCGAGCCATAACCTTGCGGAACAAGCCGTCTACTCTGACAATATGCATACTATTCAGCGCGAACGCCTCATCGATTGAAATATCGAGGAAGCGTTTAAGCTCTTCAATGCTGGTGATATTTTCAATGTCCGCCTTGTCCCATGCGTCCATATGAGAAACGGCGCAAAACGGCACGCCCGTTTTTTCGTCCGCTTCATAAAGTGCGCCGTCGGACTTTGCCTGATAACAATGACCCTCAAGGACAATCATCTCGCCGTTAACGTCCTCGAAAGTTCCGAGTCCGATATCGCCGTGCTGCAAAAGCTCTTCAACAGTTATCACAGATTTTGTATAACCGAGCATAAGCGCCTGAAGGGTAGACACCTGAAACATCTTTGATTTATTCATAATAATCACTCCGTGTTATAAGATTTTAATTATTTACGAGTCGTAAAAATGCTGACCGTCGTCCGTAACAAGTCGTTCTGTCTTAGGATACTCAAATATAGCGCCGTTTCCTGCGTTTGACTCAAGATAATCGGCAAATTCCTTCGCGTACCACTTTGCCATACCGAGATTATGCATAAGATAATTGCCGCAATTTACAGGCGCAGCGCCGGGCACCTCCTCGGCGGACTCAACAGCTCTGAAAGCTCTGAGTGTAAGCTCATAAAGTTCCTGCGGAGCTCGGTTTCCTTTAAGGATAAGATAAAATCCTGTAAGGCATCCCATAGGTCCCCAGTAAACGACCTCATCCTTCCAGTCCGTGTCGTTACGGAGGAAAGTTGCGATAATATGCTCGAGCGAGTGCATTGCCGCAACATCGATAGCAGGCTCTACGTTCGGCCTTTTAAGTCTTACGTCATACGTCGTAACCGTACTGTCGCCCAAGTAATCAACCCTGCTTGTAAAAATGCCGGGCACAATGCGAGTATGGTCTACGGAAAAGCTCTGTATTAATTCCATCATATTTCTCCTTTTATTAATGGTTATTTACGGTTCATCTTCGCCATCGAGGCGATAGTAGGAATATTCATCGGGCAAACGTCCATACACGAAAGCGATTTTGAGCAGCCGCTTGCAAAATGTTCCGAGTACCGCTTCTTAATCTCAGGCGCATTATCCTTGTTCCTCGACGACACGATATAGCAATCGTTTGCAAAAAGCGCGCCGTAGAAATTTTCGCCCCGTGAATAATTCGGGCACACCTCGAGGCACAGTCCGCACTTAAGGCATTTTGCCGCAGCGTAGCGGTGTTCAAATTCTTTTTCCTGCTTAAAGGATTTACTCTTATCGTAAGGGGCGTAATCGCCGATGAACACGCTCGTATTCTTCAGATTTTCAAGGATAACAGACCTGTCGATTACTAAATCGTGAATAACAGGGAATTTCTGCAGCGGTCTTATAGTTATCACGTCATTTTCGCCGCCTTTGACGAGGTCTTTCACAAACGTTTCGCACGCAAGAGACGGGACGCCGTTAATCACCATCGCGCAGGAACCGCAGACGCCCTGCAGACAGGAGCATTCCCATCCTATTCTCGTAGTCGCTCTGCCGTTTTCGTCGACGATGTCGTCGTTATAATTGATATAATCAAGGAGCGCCGCCACCGAGGTTTCGCCGGGGACATCGGCGTTAAACGTCTCCCAGTAACTCTCCGAAAAAGGCGTAACCTGTCTTAAAACTTTAACTTTCATATCTTTTTTCCTTATCGAGATACACGCGGTATTTCCCGCCGTCGTACGAAATAATCGTTGCCCACTGAGCGCCGTCGTCCTTATCGGGATAATCTTCTCTGTAATGAGCGCCCCTGCTCTCCCTGCGCTCCAGAGCGCACGTCAGAGTCGCTCTCGCAAGAGAGAGAATTGCACCCAGAGAATACAGCTCATGCATAGGCACGCTGCTGTCGTAATTAATATTATCAGCCACAGAAAGATAGTAATCAATAGCTTCAATACCTTTTTTAAGTGCCGTCTCATTTCTCGAAATTCCGAGGTCCTCTCGCATAGTGTCCGCAAGCATATCGCGTATATATGTTGCAGGAAATCTGCTGCCTGTATTATTTCTCAGCTTTCGGAGCGCTTCCGTCTCGTCTGCGAGCTGTGCAGAAAAATCAGGCGCTTCTGCCGAAGAAGCTCTCGTCGCTATTTCCTTCGCTGCAATAACGGCGCCGTACTGAGCAGAGAGCAGAGAATTACCGCCGAGTCGGTTTGCGCCGTGGTACATCGACGCGCACTCACCGACTGCAAAAAGATTCTTAACATTAGTTTCATGATTCATATGAACCGCAATTCCGCCCATAAAGAAATGGACTGACGGCGCGACAGGTATCGCTTCCTTCGATATATCGAGATTAATATACTTCAGGCAAAGCTCACGCACCTCCGGAAGACGGCTCTTTATTTCCTTTTCGCCGAGGAATGAGATATCTAAAAACACGTCCTTATCGACGGCGTCAATCTCCCTGCTGATAACGTCTCTCGTCATCAGGTTGCCGCGCGGACCGTATTTTTCCTCCATAAAATAGACTCTTTCTCCGTTTTCAACGTAAAACAGCCTGCCGCCTTCGCCGCGCACAGCTTCGGAAATCAGCATACGCTTCTGCTTCGTCTCTATCGTCGTAGGATGATACTGAATGAACTCAAGATTTTTAAGCTCTACGCCCTGAGTAAACAGCTTGCCTGCCGAATATCCGTCGCATTGAGTAGAGCCTGTAGTCTTGCCGAACATCGCGTTTTGTCCGCCGACTGCCATAACAACTGCGTCTGCAGTCAGGGACACGAGGGTTCCCTTCGTCTCGTCGTAAAGAATAACGCCGTAACAAACGCCGTCCTTAATCAGCGCAGAGTGAAAGCACGACCACAGCTTCCTTTCCACAAGTCCGCACGCTTCGTACCTCCTCAGCTCCATTACGAGCGCGGATACGATGTGCTTCCCCGTGGCTGAGCCGCAGTAATACGTCCTTCTGTGCGACTGACCGCCGAAGGCTCTCCGGCGCAGATTTCCGTCTTCATCGACGGAGAAAACAGTACCGATTTTTTCAAGATGTTTAATAATATCTCTTGCACCTTCGCAAAGTCCCGTCACGGCATTTTCACCTGCGATGAAGCTTCCGCCCCTGAGCGTATCCTCAATATGACAGGCGACGGAATCGCCCTCTTCGTGCTCATCCAGCACGCCGTTAATACCGCCTGCCGCCATAACAGACTGCGAGCGTTCTGACGGAAACGGCGACACAAGAGTTACGTGAGTTGAGCTTTCTGCAAGCCGCACGGCACACGTCATTCCGGCAATTCCGCTGCCGATAACAATCGCATTTTTCATACAGCACCTCCGGCTCAGAGAAGGAACATCATAACCTGTCCTTTAACAACAGCAAACGCTGAGACAAGGAAGCAAGCCGCACCGAGAATATACAAGGTTTTATCAATAATCTTCTGCGTTTTAAGAGAAGAAAGGAGTCCGAGAGTTATAAAACCGTTTGAAAACGAAACGACGACGTGAGTAATTACATCGGCGAAGAAAACGAGCTCGGCAATAATCAAAAGGATAATAAGCACCTTAATTCCTCTTTCAGCACTCGTCTGCATAAGCGCGAAAGTGTTAAGATGAAGTATAAGAAGAGGGAACATAATCGCCGCTGAAACACGCTGTAAAACAGTACGCATATTCTGCTTCGGGTAAAGTTCGTTGCCATCATTATGCATAAATAAAATCGCCATACCGCACACCGCGTGAAGACATACGAAAACGATAAACGGCACGGAAAAGACCATCTTCAAGGTCGGGTTATAATACATCGTAAGATACGCAAAAGCGCTGTACACAATATGTAAAACCATAAACAGAATTGACAGCAGTCCGAGCGCCGCGTTAATTTTCTTAAGCTTCATAACTATACCTCATTCCATATTCCGTCTTTAACGAACACAACCGAGCAGGGAGAAGAGGTAACCATAACGCTTTCCTGATTAAAGAAGGCGCAAAGGTCCTTCGCTATTTCCATAATTGTTTCCTGCGGCGTATCCATAAGGAGCAGCGCGAGCGTAGTTTCCTCAACATAAGTCCCGTTCTCGTGGAAATAGCCGCCCTCAATCCTGTGTACGGAAAATGCAACTTTGAAACTATGGCACACCTTCTTGAGAATGGAGAGATACTTCTCAGTATCAAATTTCTGCACGCCCGTTTCGGCGTCGTTCAGCCCGATATATATCGTCGTCTGGATAGTCTGATTATTCATAAAAGCTCCTTAAAAGTAAAAGTATATTGATTATTATATCACGCCGCGTAAAAAAAGTACAGCACGTAAAAAGCAGGGCTTTTCAGCCCTGCTTCTAAGTCCTGTTTAAAATTATTCGTCGTCCGTATCGGCAGTTTCGCCGGCGAGCTTATGCTCCCTGTAACGGAAGAAGTAGATAAACATAACCGTCGCCCACATCAAGAAGCAAATCTCTGCTCTCAAGGTGCCGGGGACGCTCATTTTCGCCTTTTCTTGAATAATGAATAACTGACTTTTAATCAGAGTCCCTTCCTCTCTTTATGAAAAAATTGCAGGTAGCGCATTGTAAAAATACGTTGTCGCGTTTGAAAAGCTGTGCACTCTGAAATTCTTTTTCTTGAAGGTAATATTGCCGTTTTTTGTATTATCCTGAGTGAAAACGAAGTTTTCGGAATAATTGCGGCTTAAATCATTAATCAGGCAGCGAGTCGAATTATAAGTAATATCGAGAGTTCCGACAACGCTGTAAATGAAAAAGTCGTCCTTCGTATAGCCGCTGCTTACGAGCGAATTGTTCAGCATTGCGCCGGCGTCTGTTGAAAGATGGGGAACGTACGGATTCTGCAGTCCGCCGCAGTTCGGAATAAAATAATAAAAATAATCGATGTTTCCGGCAAACATATTCCACGTGAGCGCCGCGCCCATAGAATAACCGCCGAAGGCTCTGTGCGCCCTCGAGGACGCCAAATCAGACTCGCTCACGGAAGCCGCATAAGTCGAGTACCTGCTTTCGACTGCAGGCACAAGGCATTCTCTTACCTCAGATGTATAAGTCTGATACATGGAGGTAAGCTCACTCATATCAGTTTCGCTGCGCGGCTTGTTGTAAAAATTCGCGCAAACGGCGATAACCGGCTTAATGTCGCCGTTGATAATCATATTATCGAGCATATTCTTAAACTTCGGTTTAGGATTATCGGGCGTGCCGAAATACGTTTCCTCAGTAGAATTTGCGCCGCCCTGAAAATAAATTATGTCGTACTGCCTGCTGCTGTCATATCCGGGCGGAAGATAAATAATCGCGCGTTTTTCCGCCGAAGGCGTCATATAATACACCTCTTCAATAGCTCCGCCGTTTTTCGCAGGCACAAAATATTTATCGGGTACGCTTTCTATTGTATTTTCGAGACTGTAATCTCTTGCCGACGTAAAATCTGCGCCGTTTTTCGGTGGCGGAGCTACCGCGCGCACAACTAAGAGCCAGACGGCAATCAGCGCGAGGAGCACAGCCATCACATTCAAAAACGCCTTGATAAGCGATTTAAACGTCACTTTACTCTGCTTCATATTATAACTTGTTATACTGTTCGTCGGACACAGGCTCAAGCCATTCGTTATTCGTATCCTCGCCGTCAATCTCGATTGCAAGATGAGCGAACCACGAGTCGCAGGCTGCGCCGTGCCAATGCTTAACTTCGGGCGGAATATT